>NZ_SOGP01000017.1:0-282965 GCF_004403435.1 Cryobacterium sp. TMT1-66-1 | reverse complement strand
GCCCGCCCGCGCGGCACCGACCCGGGTGCGCAGCCGGCGCAGCCGCGGCACGCGGGCTTCGGGCGTCGCTCCCCGCACGGGAAGCCCGGCCGCGCCACGCAACTCGTCGGCGTAGGCGACCGGATCTCCGAGGTCAAAGCCGGGCGCCGCGGCATCGCCGGCATCCACGTCGGCGGCCTGCTCGGTGAGGTCGGCTTCGAGGCCGTCGGTGAGGTCGTCGACGTCATCGGCGGGAAGATCGTTCAGGGCCGCTCGCACGGCCAGGGCAAAGTCGCGAATGGACTGCGGAGTCGTAGCTGTTTCGCTCATGAGTTGTCGCCGATCGTGGGTAGGAGAGCGGAGCGCTGCGGATTCTCGAGCAGCTGGGTGAGAGTGTCGGCAAAGTGGGTCCAGTTCGCGCGCTGTTCGGCGAGCATGGCCCGGCCGTGCGGGTTCATTCCGTAGTACTTGCGGTGCGGCCCGCCGTCCGACGGCACCACGTAGCTCGACAGCGCCCCCGCGCTGTACAGCCGCCGCAGGGTGCCGTAGACCGAAGCGTCGCCGACCTCGTCGAGTCCGGCGGCGCGCAATCGGCGCACGATGTCATAGCCGTAGCCGTCGTCGTCAACGATGACGGCCAGAACGGCCATGTCAAGCACCCCCTTGAGTAACTGGGTGGTATCCATCGGCATCCCCTTCATCGGCTCGAGCGTTCGCTCGCACCTTCAACGGATCCCACACTACTACGCAAACCGCACTACTGCGCCATGCGCAATTTCTGTCCTTCCGGGACGCTGCTAGACCGTGGTGACCGGCTCGTGCACGACCGGAAAGTTCATCGAGGCCCCGATGAAGCACTCCCGCGCCGCCTCGGCGTGCAGCGACTGCGCAAAATCGACCTGGGTGGGGTCACTTATCGTCACGCGCGGGCGGAGGGTAGCGGATGCGAAACTTCCGCCGCCGCCCGGCCGCTGGCGCATCACTCCGACCGCGGAGTCGGTATAGGCGGTGACCGTCACCCCGTGCCGCACGGCCACGTGCAGGTAGGAGAGCATGTGGCACTGGCTGAGCGCGGCGAGCAGCAGCTCTTCCGGGTTCCAGCGTTCGGCATTTCCGTGAAAAGTCGGGTCGCTCGATCCCTTGATGACGGCCTTGACCTCGGCTCCCTTGCCCACCGGCGTGATCGTGTGCTGTCGGCCGTAGGCCCGATAGCTGCTCGTACCACTGCCCTCATTGCCGGTCCAGTCGACCCGTACCGCGTAATTGTGCTCGCCGAGCATGATTCCCCCTCGAAATCGCTATCTCCTTCAGCAATTCTGACAGCACAACCAGCCTCGTGGGGAATGAGATCGGTAAAGTGGATGCATCATGACTGACACCCTCACAAACTCTGCTACCACTGCCGCCGCGACCATGTACTCCGTCGCGCAAGAACGAAAGATCGTCACGGCCATTCCCGGTCCGATCTCTGCAGCGTTGCAGGAGCGGCGTCGAGCGGTCGTCTCCGACGGCGTCAGCTCCATGCTCCCCGTTTACATTGCCAAGGCCAACGGGGCGATCCTCGTTGATGTTGACGGCAACCAGTTCATCGACCTCGGTGCCGGAATCGGCGTCACCACGATCGGCCACACCGAGACCAGCGTCGTTGCCGCGGCCATCGAACAGTCCCAGGACTTCATCCACACCCTGTTCACCGTCACCCCGTATGAAGAGTACGTGCGCGTCGCCGAATTGCTCGCCGAGCACACCCCGGGTAATTTCCCGAAGAAGAGCGTGCTCATCAATTCCGGCGCCGAAGCCGTCGAAAACGGCGTGAAGATCGCCCGCAAGTACACCGGTCGCCGCGCCGTCGCGGTACTCGACCACGCCTACCATGGCCGCACCGTGCTGACCATGGCCATGAACTACAAGGCCATGCCCTACGCCACCGGCTACGGTCCCCTCGCGAGCGATGTCTACCACGCCCCGAGTTCCTACCCCTATCACGACGGACTGACCGGTGCCGAGGCGGCCGCCCGCACCATCGCCTACCTCGACAAGGTGATCGGGGCATCCGATCTGGCCTGCCTGGTCGTCGAACCCATCCAGGGTGAGGGCGGTTTCATGGTACCTGCGGATGGCTACCTGCCCGCCCTGCAGGAATGGTGCACCAAGAACGGTGTCGTCATGATCGCCGATGAGATCCAGAGCGGCATGGCGCGCTCGGGCAAGTACTACGCGAGTGAGCACTTCGGCTGGATCCCCGACCTCGTGCTCAGTGCCAAGGGCATCGCCGGGGGCTTCCCGCTCGCCGCCGTCACCGGCCGCGCTGAAATCATGGATGCTTCCCAGCCCGGCGGCCTCGGCGGCACCTTTGGTGGCAACCCGATCTCCTGTGCCGCTGCGATCGCTGTGTTCGAGGCCATCGACGCGAACAACCTGCTCGGCGAAGCACAGCGCATCGAGCGGTCGCTCACGGCGGGCCTGACCGCGCTCAAGAACAAGTACGACATCATCGGCGAGATTCGCGGCCACGGTGCCATGATGGCGATCGAGCTGGTGCAGCCCGGTACCGGCGACACGACGAAGGCGCCCAACGCCGCCGCGGTGAGCGCGATTTCGACCTACGCCGGCCAGCACGGCGTGCTGCTGCTCACCGCCGGCACCTACGGCAACGTGCTGCGTTTTCTGCCGAGTCTCGCGCTGTCTGATGCCCTGATCGTCGACGCCCTCTCGGTGATCGACGACGCCATGGCCGCGCTGTAGCCACTGTGACTGAAACCTTTACGGTCGACGATTCCGTCGAGCTCGCCGTCGTGGAGCGCAGCGGCTTCGTCGAATCCCGCCACGCCGGTTCGGCGATCGTGCTCGGCACCAACGGCGAGGTGTTGCGGGCGCTCGGCGACGTCACCAGCGCGGTCTTTCCGCGCTCGGCGATGAAACCGTTCCAGGCCGTCGCGGTCATGGCCAGCGGCGCCGCCCTGCGGGGAGCGGATGCCGCCATCGCTACCGCGAGCCACAGCGGCACCGCCGCCCACATCGAACTCGTTCGCGGCCTGCTCTCCCGGGCCGGAGTTCCGGAAACGGCGCTCGCGTGCCCTGCTGCCTGGCCGATCGACTCCGCCGCCCGAGACGCTCTCGTGCGCCTCGGTGCCACCAAGGCACCGGTCTACATGGAGTGCTCGGGCAAGCATGCGGCCATGCTCGTGGCCTGCCAGCAGAACGGCTGGGCGCTGGACGGCTATCTGGACCCGGCGCATCCGCTGCAAAAGCGCATCCTCGACGTGCTCGAACGCTTCACCGGCGAACGACCGGTCGCCTCCGGTATCGACGGCTGCGGCGCCCCGGTGCACGCGATCTCCCTCGGGGGCCTGGCGCGCGGGATCGCCCGCATTGCCACCAGCAAGTCCAACTCCCCGTTCGCGATCTACCGCGAGGCCGGTTTTCTGGCCGAAGCGGTGCGCGCCAATGGCTGGGTGGTGGCCGGTCCCGGCCACTCCGACAGCATCGTGATCGACCGGCTCGGCCTGTTCATGAAGGGCGGCGCGGAGGGAATCATGGTCGCAGCCGCCGAAAACGGTACCACCGTGGCACTGAAGATACTCGACGGCAACCTGCGGGCCGCCGCTGCGGTTGCAGTCAGCCTGCTGGCGGACGCTGGGGCGATCCAGCGAGCGGATGTCGCGCAGTTGCTGCCCGAGCTCGGCCTCACGGTGACCGGCGGCGGCCGTCCGGTCGGAGAGATTCGCGCCAGCTACATTTAGCTCAGCTTGGCCAGCCGCCGCGCCTTCGCCGCCCCGGACACCTGCACCGTCACGACCACGACAAGCGCGAGAATGAACACGGCCGACGCGAGCACGTTGGCCTCCGCCGGAATACCGCGTGCCGCCGAAATGTAGATGTACTTGGGGAACGTCGTCACCGCCCCGGAGTTGAAGTTCGTGATGATGAAGTCGTCAAAGGACAACGCGAACGACAGGAGAGCGGCCGCGAGAATGCCGGGCAGCAGCAGCGGAAAGGTGATGCGCGCGAATACCTGCCAGGCGGAGCCGTACAGGTCGCGGCCGGCTTCTTCCAGAGCCGGGTCGAGGCTGGCCACCCGGGCCTTCACCGTGACCACGACGAAGCTGATGCAGAACATGGTGTGCGCCAGAATGATCGTCAGCATGTCCTTCGGCACACCGAGCGACAGAAACTGCGCCGCCAGGCCGGCGCCGAGCACGACCTCCGGGGTAGCCATCGGCAAAAACAGCAGCAGGCTGGTCTGTGACCGAAACTTGAACCGGTAGCGCACGATGGCGATCGCAATCATGGTGCCGAGGGTGGTCGCGACGACCGTGGCCACGGCCCCGATGAACAGGCTGTTGCCGAAGGCTTGGCAGACAGCACCATTTTGTACGTTGCAGACATTGAGCCACTTGTCGAAGGTGAATCCGCGCCAGGTGATGTTGGATTTGAGGGAGTCGTTGAAGGAGTAAACGAAGGTGTAGCCGATGGGAATCATCAGGAACAGCAGCGCCAACCCGCTGTAGACGGGCAGCAGCCATTTGCCGAGGGACAGTTTCACAGCAGTTCCTCCGTTCCGGATCGCTTGACGTAGATACTGACGATCACCAGGATGACGGTCATCAGAATGATGGACAGGGCCGCCGCCGAGGGGTAATTCTGCAGCACGAGGAAGTTCGCCTCGATCACGTTTCCCATCATCTGGGTGCCGGTACCACCGAGAAAGTCCCGACTGGCGTTGATATAGTCACCAGCCGCAGGGATGAAGGTGAGCAGGGTGCCCGCCACGATGCCGGGCATCGACAGCGGAATGGTGATCTTGCGGAACACCTGGAATGGGCTCGCATAGAGGTCGTTGCCGGCCTCGAGGTAACGCACATCGAGCCGCTCCAGCGTCGTGTACAACGGCAGGGTCATGAACGGAATGAAGTTGTAGGTCAGGCCGAAGATCACCGAAAACGCGGTGCCGGTCACGTGTGCTTCCGGTCCCAGCAGCGAGAGCGCTTTGAGCGACTGCACCACGAAGGACTCGTCGGAGAACAGCTGCTTCCAGGCCAGGGTGCGCAGCAGAAAGCTGATGAAAAACGGTGCGATCACGAGTACGAGCATGAGGCTCTGCAGTAGCGGCCATTTGCGGGCTTTCACGCCGATAAAGTAGGCCAGCGGGTAGCTGATCACCAGCGCGAAGAATGTCGCGGCCAGCGCGTAGCTGAACGATCGCACGATGTGCGGCCAGTAGGTCGTGATGACCTCGGTGTAGTTCTGCCAGCGAAAGGCATAGTCGTACTGGCCGATGTCACCGAACTCCCGGGGCGTCTGAAACGAGGTCAGCAGCAGCGAGACCAAAGGGGTCAGAAAGAACAGCACCAGATAGAGGATGCCCGGCAACAGCAGAAACAGCGCCACCGGGCTGCGACGCCGGGCGACGGGGTCGGTCGACGTCGCAGTCGCGGTCGAGAATGCGGCGAAGGCCATCCTTAGGCCTCCTCAAGCTCCGTGACGAGCAATGACCGACGCTGCCGCGCGATGGTCTTGGTGTCGAGGTCTGCCTCGAACCGCGGTGCGTCGGCTGGATCATCGTCGAGTCCGAAGCCGTGGTCGACGTTCCAGCTGAGCCACACTTCGGCACCGACGTGCGCGGCCGGGCCGAAAGCCACGTTCTGGGCGAACACGACGAGTGTTCCGACGCCGGGAACGGCGACAAGGTACTGCGTGCTGACGCCGCTGAACGACACGTCGATGACCTTGCCCGGGCCCATCGTATTGCGTCCGGCGTCGTAGGCCGGTTCGTCGGCGTGCAGGGTGAGTTTTTCGGGGCGCACACCGATCGTGACCTCGCCCGAGATTCGGTGCGCACGCTCAAGCGGCACCACGATCTTCTGCCCGGACACGTCGACCGCGATGGCGGTACTCGTGGTGGACACGACGGGGCCGGTGAACAGGTTGGACTGGCCGAGAAAGTTCGCCACGAAGGCGGTCTTGGGCAGTTCGTAGAGCTGCTGCGGTTCACCCATCTGCTCGATGCGCCCCTTGTTCATGACCGCGATGGTGTCGGCCATGGTCATGGCCTCCTCCTGGTCGTGGGTCACGTGCAGAAAAGTGAGGCCGACCTCCTCCTGGATGGTCTTCAACTCGAGCTGCATCTGGCGCCGCAGCTTGAGGTCGAGGGCCCCAAGCGGTTCGTCGAGCAGGAGCAATGCCGGCCGGTTGACGATGGCGCGGGCCAGGGCCACGCGCTGCTGCTGACCGCCGGACAACTGCTGCGGTTTGCGGTGGGCCAGGTGGTCCAACTCAACCAGCAGCAGGGCCTCGTGCGCTTTGGCGACCGGATCGCCGATCTTGCGGCGGCGGAGACCGAAGGCGACGTTCTCGAGCACGGTCATGTGCGGAAACAGGGCGTAGCTCTGGAACACGGTGTTGACCGGGCGCTGGAAGGATTTCTGATTGGTCACATCCGCTCCCCCAATCAGGATACGGCCGCTCGTGGGCTCTTCGAGGCCGGCGACCAGACGCAGGGTCGTCGTCTTGCCGCAGCCCGAGGGACCGAGCAGCGCGAAGAACGACCCGGCCGGAATGGTGAGGTTGAGATTTTCAATAGCGGTGAACCCGGGGAAACGTTTCTCGATGCCGACCAGCTCCAGGTCGGCACCACGATCAGCGAACGCACCGATGACCATCAGGCTGCACCCAGCAGGATCGCTTGGAACTGAGCGTTGAAGGTCTGCTCCTCTGTGCCGTCGAGCCCCCGGAACACGTAGGCGTTGGCGAGGGTCGCATCGTCGGGAAAGATCAACGGATCTTCGGCCAGCGTCGGGTCGATGGCCATCATGGCTTCTTTGGCACCGGCGACGGGGGTGATGTAGTTGACGTAGGCGGCGACCTCGGCGGCGACGGCCGGGTCGTAGTAGTAGTTGATGAGTTCTTCGACGTTCTTCTTGCCCGGCGAACCGATCGGCACGACGAAGTTATCGTTCCAGAGCGTTCCGCCCTTTTCGGGAACGATGAAGCCCCACTTGTCGCCATTTTCGGCGTTGAGCTGCACGATGTCGCCCGACCAGACGATCGCGGCCAGGGTGTCTTCGTTGGCGAGGTCTTCCTTGTAGGAGTTGCCCTTGATGTTGCGGATCTGGCCGTCGGAGACCTGCTTCTTGAATTCGTCGATGGCGGCGGTGAATTCATTTTCGCCCCATTTTCCGGAGATGTCGACGCCGTGATCGAGCATGATCAAGCCCATGGTGTCGCGCATTTCGGAGAGTACGCCGACGCGGCCCTTCAGCTCGGGGACCCAGAGGTCTTCAACCGATTTGAGGCCCTGCGGGTACTTTTCCTTGTTCCAGGCCAGGCCAGCGAAACCGCCCTGCCAGGGGATGCTCATAGCCCGGCCCGGGTCGAAGTCGACGTTCTGCAGTGACGGCAGCAGATTGGAGAGGTTGGGGATATTGGCGTGGTCGAGTTCCTGGGTGTAGCCAAAACGGATCATGCGGCTGACCATCCAGTCGGTCAGGCAGGCGACATCGGCTCCGATGTCCTGGCCGAGGGCGAGCTGGTCTTTGACCTTGCCGTAGTACGAGTTGTTGTCGTCGACGGCTTCGGTGTACTTGACCGAGATGCCGGTTTGCGCTTTGAACGCGTCGAGGGTCGGGTAATTGCCGGCATCGTCGACGTCGATGTACAGCGCCCAGTTGTCCCAGCGGATGGTCTTGTCGGTAGCCGACGTGTCGGCCGCAGCGGTGGGCTTGGCCGCACCTCCGGTGGAGCACGCGGCGAGCGCGAGGGCCGTTGCACCGGCACCGGCACCGGCGAGGAGAGTTCGGCGACCCAGCTGCGCCTTCTGCGCCTGGCGAATGAGTTGGCGAATCATGGGATCGGCGGGCAGCGGCTTGGACTTCATCATGGTTCTCCTAGCATTCTGGGCACGCACACGGTCAGACTCGCTGCGTTGCGAGTTGGTCGATAATTGCACATATCGGTGGTGGAAACATCTAAAAGAGTTCAAAACATTGATCTTGCAACCGATTTGTCACGAAATCAGCACAAACTTGCAACATTCGCCCTCGAAATCGTCGGTGCGCCACGACTAGGGTGGTGGCGATGAGCCGCTGGACCTCGGCCGAGGAGCGCGCTTCGAGAGAGGAACACCATGAGGATCGCCATTCCCACCGAGATCAAGAACAATGAGTTTCGGGTCGCGATCACCCCGGCGGGGGTGTACGACCTCGTGCTGCACGGTCACGACGTGCTCGTGCAGTCCGGCGCGGGAGTCGGTTCCTCCATCAGCGATGAGCAGTATGTCGCGGCCGGCGCGACCATCCTGCCGGATGCCGCGAGCATCTGGGCGGCCGCCGACCTGCTGCTCAAGGTCAAGGAACCCGTCGACAGCGAGTACGGCTATTTTCGCGCCGACCTGGTGCTGTTCACCTACCTGCATCTCGCCGCAGAACCCGAGCTGACCCGGGCCCTGCTCGGCAGCGGAGTCACCGCGATCGCCTACGAGACCGTGCAGTTGCCCTCGCGAGCTCTGCCGTTGTTGGCGCCGATGAGTGAGGTCGCCGGCCGCCTTGCGCCGATCGTGGGGGCCAATGCCATGCTCAAGCCGAATGGCGGCCCCGGCCTGCTGGTGCCCGGCGTCCCTGGCACTCACCCGGCAAAGATCGCTGTGCTCGGCGGCGGGGTGGCCGGCACGGCCGCGATGCAGGTGTCGCTCGGGCTCGGCGCTGAGGTGACCGTGCTCGATACCAACCTGTTCCGGCTGCGCGAGATCGATGCCCTGCACTTCGGGCGGGTCAAAACCATTGCTTCGAACAGCTTTGAGATCGACAAGGCCGTCGTCGAAGCTGACCTGGTCATCGGTTCGGTTCTCATTCCGGGAGCCAAGGCCCCGAAACTGGTCAGTAACGAGCTCGTGTCGCGCATGAAACCGGGCAGCGTGCTCGTGGATATCGCCGTCGACCAGGGCGGTTGCTTTGCCGACAGCCATCCCACCACGCACGCCGACCCCACCTTCACCGTGCACCGATCGCTGTTCTACTGCGTCGCGAACATGCCCGGCGCAGTGCCGCACACCTCCACCTATGCTCTGACGAATGCGACCCTGCCCTACGTGCGCGCACTCGCGACGCTCGGCTGGGTCAATGCGTTGCGCGCGGATTCCGCCCTGGCCCAGGGGCTCAATACCTTCGCCGGGCGGCTGACCAGTGCCCCCGTGGCGCTCGCCCACGGGTTGCCACACCAGCCCGTCGCCGAAGTGCTGGTCTAATCGGGGAGCATCGCCCTGGTCACCTCGCCGTTCGGGTGCAACACCCAGACCCGCCCGCGCCCGGGCGCCAACGGCGGCGGTAACTCCCGTCGGTGGCTGATCAGCCGAAAATCCGACAGGCTGCACCGGTCGAAGACCAGGCTGGCCGCCGTGTTGTTGGCCGTTGGAACCCGTAGCCGGGCCAGCAACGTCCAGTGCGTCTGCCAGGATTCGGCGTCACCGACGACGATCAGCTGACCGGCGGCGTCCGTCTGGCCTGCCTCTCCGGAAACCAGCAGAGCGGATGCCGCCGGCCCGCTTGTTCCCGCCAGTTCCAGAACCGGCGCGCCGAGGACGGTGCGCAGGCGGGTGGCGGCGCTCGTCGGCGACGATGACACGATCAGGAGCGGGCCACCAGTGGTCAGCGCATCAGGCAGCCTGGCTGGCGGTACGACCGGTGCCGCAGTCGGAGCCAGCAGTTGCACGCGCAGACCGCGCCAGACTCCCCCGCCCGGCGGCAGCGCGGCGGTATAGCTGGCCGATTGCCCACCGGCCGCGAGGTGGTCCTGCACGCTCGGCAGTTTCAACAGCAGGGAGCTCTGGCAGAGTGCAGCCAGCCCGGGAACCACGCTGGTGTGCCGTTGTACGGCAACAACGACGTTTACCCCCGCTGCCGGGCCGTCCCGCAGCAGGCCGACGAGCAGGTCGATGGCGGCGAGCCGGTGGTCGGGCTGCCAGCGAGCGCAGACGGAATCAAAATCGTCGAACAGTATCAACCGGGGTGAGCCCGCAGTCTGCTGCCCGGTTTCCACGCTGGTGCTGAAGCTCGCAAGGGTATCCCAGGCCGATTCGACGTCGGCGGTGACGAGGTGGACCCCGGTGTGAGTTTCGGCCGCACCGGCAACTGCCTCAGCCAGTGTGTGCAGCAGGGCGGATTTACCCGAACCGGCCCCGCCGACGACGAGCAGATGCCCGTCGACCTGGGGGTCGTAGGCGAACACGAGGTACCGTTGACGCTCGGGTTCGTCGAGCAACCCCAGCGGAAAGCCAGATGCCGCCGCCGCGCTCGCCAGGTCGGCCGCCGTGACCACCGGCGGGAGCGCATCGAGCCAGGGCCGCCTCGGGACGAATCCGCCCGCTGCCGACGGTGTCGACAATGCCGCGGCAGCGATGCCAGCGATGTCGAGTTCCCGGGTCGTCGCGACCTGGCAGAGCACCGGTTCTCCGGTTTCGGTGGCGATCAGGCACCGTCCAGGCTGATTCGGTGCCAATTCGGCCGCAGCATCCGTGCCGATCACCGCCTGGCTGTCGGCACGGTTGTTCACCCGCAAGGACAGGCGCAGGCTGCAGTTGGCCAGCAGGGCGTCTCGCACCACCCCGGCCGGTCGTTGGGTACAGAGGATGAGGTGCACACCGAGCGACCGTCCACGCGCGGCAATGTCGACAAAGAGGGCGTGCAGCTCGGGAAACAGCCCGAGCATGGTGGCGAATTCATCGACGACAATGACCAGCCGGGGCAGCGGATGCGTCAGGCGCACGTCGGTCACGTCCCGTGCCCCGGCCGAACTGAGGGTGCGCTCCCGGTAGCGAAGTTCTGCTCCCAGGCTGGCCAGGGCCCGGGTCGCCGTGGCCGCGTCGAGGTCGGTGATGAGGCCAACGCAGTGCGGCAGCCGAGCCAGCGGTTGAAAAGCCGCGCCGCCCTTGAAATCGACCAGCAGAAAGTTCACCTGGCCCGGCGAATAGGTCGCGGCCAGAGCTGCCACCCAGGTGGTCAGGAGCTCGCTCTTGCCGCTGCCGGTAGTTCCGCCGACCACGGCGTGCGGCCCGGATCGCACCAGGTCAACGTGCACCGGCCCGTCTCGGCCGACACCGATCGGGCAGTCGAGGCCCGGCGGAGCTGTCCCGCCGGTGATTGCCGGGGCATCGGTACCGTCTTCGAGCAGTTCCGCCAGGGTGAGCGTGGTCAGGAGCGCCCCGGACTCCCTTGCCATCCCGGCGGCACGGGCCTGCTCGGTGAGGGCCACCGCGAAGTCGATCGCCTCAGCTTGGGCGAGCAGCTCCGGGCAAAAGTCGAGGGGCGGCGCGCGATTGGGCGCACGAATGATCTGCGCCCTGGTCGGCCCAGCGATGCGCACGACCGTTCCGCAGCCTGGGGGCAGGTCCTCGAGCCGCGTTGCCACGGCCAGGAGCAGCCGCCCGCGATCGGGTTCGTCTCCCAGCGGATGCACGGAGGTGGCCGTTCGCAGCAGTAGCGTGAGCCGTCGCGGCGTCACTCCGGCCTGCGGCAGCTGCGCCGCCCAGGCCCAGTCGGTAGCCTGAGCGTCGGTGGTGATTGCGACGCCAAGGTCGGTCGGCGGCAGAGCGAAACACAGTTGCACGAGCACGGCGCGGGCAACGCCCGCTGCGAGCGGCATCGGTCCGACGATACCGAGTCCGGGCGTCAGGTCGACGACGACCGGAGCGCCGGTGACGGTCGAGGCCCACTCCCGAAGTTCCCGGTGCTCGTTTGGGGCGCTCGCACCGCCCAGTCGGATACCACTCGGGGCCGGGCCGACGCCCAGCGCGACAAGCGTGGCATCCGTTTGCCGCCAGCGCGCGGCAGCAGCACACCCCCGCACAATATTTCGGGCTGATGGGGTGTGCTGCCAGGCCTCGTCGCGCCAGCGGGACTGGCGGTCGGTGATGACCGTACGCAGCAGTGCCAGGGCTTCGGCGTGAGCGGCCGATTCAGCCCGGCGGCGTTTGCCACCCGAGCGCTTGGAATCGAACATGCTGGCCACCGCGATGATCGGGCTGAGAACGGCGAAGATCAGTGCGAAAGCCGAGCCGGTGATCATCCAGATCAGCCCGGCAGCAACCAGGGGCGCCACGCTGGCGAGCAGGGGGAATCCCGCCGGAGGCAGACTAGCTGGCGCGGGTGGCAGCGCGAGGGTTTCATCGACGGTGGACACGCCACCAGCAGACCAGAATGCTGACCGAGGACGATCCTCGACGGGGCTATCGGTGCACGATCGCAGGTGGTGCGTAGCTGTGGAGGAGGCGGCTCAACTGATCGGCACTCAACTGATGCTGAAGGACTGGTCGGCGATCTCTACCCGGGTGCCGCGCGGAAGAACGTACCGTCGCCCCGGTTCGAGCGCCTCGGCCGTTTCACCGGGGCGGCGAATCACCGTGCCGTTGCCCGAGACGCGGTCGCTGACCCAGAACTCGCCGTCGTGCTGGCCGAACTCGAGGTGAGTCTTGGAGACCGAGCGGTCGGCATCCGCTACCCGTATGAGTTCGTCGAAAATCTCATCGGGTTGGGCCAGGGGTTTACGGCCGATCAGGCCGGAGCCCTGCACGGATACCCGCTGGCCGGTGCTGAAGGTCAACGCGAAGGTCGCCCGGGTCGGCATCACTGCGGCGGGGAGCGCGGCCCGTAATGCAGACGGTGCAGCGCTCACGACAGCCACGGCCCGCACCGGAGCCGGCATCTCAGCGGGAATCGATACGGAGATGACGACGGGCGCGCGCGGCAGGCGCGCAATGATCGTCGTGTCGTTCGGGCGAGGGTCCGGGCGCTTGCGCGATTCCACGGTGGCTGTGCGGGAACTGCCGCATTCGCCGCAGAACATGGCCCCGACTGGCAACCAGGCCCCGCAAATCTGACACGTCACGATCACTCGGCCTAGACCTTCTTGACCACGCTGGACTTGAGCTGCATGAATCCGAAACCATCGACCTTGCAGTCGATGTCGTGACCGTCGACCGGGTCAACGAGGCGAATGTTGCGCACCTTAGTTCCGACCTTGATCGACAACGCCTGGCCCTTGACCTTGAGGTCTTTGATGATCGACACGGTGTCACCGTCGGTCAGCACGGTTCCGAACGCGTCTTTGACCTGGGCTTCCTGCTCTTCCTCGACCGGCTCGTTCGACCACTCGTGGGCGCAGAGCGGGCACACCAGCAGGGCACCCATTTCGTAGGTCAGGTCGCTGGAACATTCAGGGCACTTGGGCAGGGTCTCATTCACTCGTTCCATAATACGCGACTGATGCTTTGCGACTATCGGCGGCCGACCCGCACGCGCCAGAGCCGCCCGGCGACGATGGCCGCAGCGACCATGACCATCAGCGGAATGTAGGCGACGGCAGAGGAGGCTTCCCAGCCGATCCCAATTCCGGAATCCCGGTTAAACGCCGATACCGGCAGCCCGAGAAAGTA
Source organism: Cryobacterium sp. TMT1-66-1 (assembly GCF_004403435.1). Classification (NCBI taxonomy): domain Bacteria; kingdom Bacillati; phylum Actinomycetota; class Actinomycetes; order Micrococcales; family Microbacteriaceae; genus Cryobacterium; species Cryobacterium sp. TMT1-66-1. Next base: position 269,563 of record NZ_SOGP01000017.1, on the reverse strand, counting down.
CGACTCGGCCGACTCGGCTCCGCTGTCCAGTAGGGCCGAGAGCATACCGGCCGTGTAGGTGAAGGCCAGGGTCCACCAGAGCAGCAGCAGGCCGGTGAACCAATAGATCGCCCGATTCCAGGAGGGCCGGCTGCCGCGGCCGGTTTCGGCGAAACTTCGGGCCAGGGTGCGGGGTGAGCCGAGCGAGTCGAGGGCAGCGTCGATGCCGCGGGCTGCGGCATCCACCGTGATGTTGTCGCTAATCTCGCGCAGGATCGATCGGCGCTCGCGCGACGACAGGGACTCTTCCAGCCAGAGGTCGAGCCGGAACAAATAGGACTCGCGTCGACGCCAGACTCCGAAGGAAGATCTGGCCTCGATGGTTTGCGTGTTCATTTCTGATCCTCTCCGGCTAAAGCTTCTGTGGGGGTGACGCCGAGGCCCGTCTGCACGATCGCCGTCAGGGAGTGCCAGCGCGCCGTGGCGAGCACGAGGGCCGCCTCCCCCGCCGCGCTCAGCGAGTAATACTTGCGCGCCGGGCCCGCAGTGGATGCCACCAGGCGGCTGGTGAGCGAGCCGTCCTGTTCCAGGCGCGACAGCACCGGGTAGACCGTGCCGGTCGCGAGGTCTCGAAGGCCGATGTTCTGCAGCCGAACAACGAGTTCGTAACCGTACGACTCGGCAGACTGCAGCTGGCTCAGAATGAGCATGGGCAGCACCCCACGCAGGGACTGCGCGTCTTGTGGCACGGCCGGTGTGCTCGGTGGGTGGGCCATAGCTACTACCTTACGACAGGTAGTAGGTAATACCTAATAGCCGTGCACGCCCGCTAGCGCGCTGTGCTCACCTCAGGTCTCTGGCACCTCGTAGGGCTCGACCGCGAGCACATCGACCACGATTGCGGTGACATTGTCGCGACCGCCATTGTCGAGGGCCGCCTCAACCATCGCGGCGACGGCATCCGCTGCCAGCTTCTTCTCGAGCAGGAAATGCCGGATGCCGTAGGACGTGAGCTCCTTAGTGAGCCCGTCGGAGCAGACCAGAATGCGCATGCCGGCCTGAATCGGCAGGATGCGGTAGTCGGGAATCGGTGGTTCGTGAAAGCCGACGGCGCGCGTGATGATGTTGCCGTGCGGGTGAACGTCGGCCTCTTCCCGGGTGATGCGCCCAGCGTCGACGAGTTCCTGCACGACCGAGTGGTCATTCGTGACCTGCTCGAGCACACCGTCAGTCAGCTGGTACACCCGAGAGTCACCGATGTTGTAGACGATCCAGCTGACCGCATCCGAGACCAGGGCCAACGCGACACCGGTCACCGTGGTTCCGGTGCCCTGGTCGGTGACGCCGACCCCCTGCGCCATATCCTCGACCGCGAGCGCGAGCGCCCGGTCGATCGAACCGGCCTCGGCCACGAGGGTTCCGGAAAGTTCGGCGAGCCGGGTCACCACGGCAGCGCTGGCGACGTCACCGGCCGAGTGACCGCCCATGCCGTCAGCGACGGCGAACAGCGGCGGTAGGGCGAGCAGGCTGTCTTCGTTCACCTCACGGCGATGACCGACATCGGTCAGGACTGCCCACGCCAGCGTTAACGTCGTTGCAACGCTGGGCAGTTCGACACGAAATTCGGTCGAACCTTGACCAATCTGGGTCACGGGTGGTGCCTTCCGAGTGTGGTTCCAACGTTCGCCGAAGGACTTGGACCATAATAACGTCACCGCTTGGCGCCACCGCACCGCCTAGTGTCCGATGTAGCTCATCACGTGCTTGATCCGGGTGTAATCCTCGAACCCGTACATCGAGAGGTCCTTGCCATAGCCGGAGTGTTTGAAACCGCCGTGTGGCATCTCGGCGACGATGGGGATGTGTGTGTTGATCCAGACGCAACCGAAGTCCAGATGCTTGGCGAAACGCATCGCACGACCGTGATCGCGCGTCCACACCGACGAGGCCAGACCGTACTGCACGTCGTTCGCCCAACGCAACGCCTCGGACTCATCGGTGAAGCGCTGCACGGTCATCATCGGGCCGAAGATCTCCTGCTGCACCGCCTCATCCGTCTGCTTGAGGCCACTGACAATGGTCGCTTCATGAAAATACCCGGTGCTCCCGACCCGGTGTCCGCCGAGTTCGAGCACGGCGTGGTCGGGCAGCCGGTCGATGAAGCCGGACACCTGGGCGAGCTGGTTGACATTGTTGACCGGTCCGAACAGGATTCCCTGCTCGCTCGGGGCACCCGTACGGGCATTATCCCTGGCATAGGCGGCGAGCGCTGCGACGAATTCGTCGTGGATGCCGCCCTGCACGAGCAACCGGGTAGCCGCGGTGCAGTCTTGGCCGGCGTTGAAGAAGCCGGCGGCGACGATCCCGGCAACGGCGAGCTCGATATCGGCGTCGTCAAACACGATCACCGGCGCCTTGCCGCCCAATTCCAGGTGCACCCGCTTGAGGTCGTGTGACGCAGCCTCCGCAACGGCCATTCCGGCTCGCACCGAACCGGTGATCGAGACGAGTTGCGGGATCTTGTGATCGACCATCGCGGCACCGGTGGCGCGGTCCCCGGTGATCACGTTGAGCACGCCGGCCGGCAAAAATTCCGCCGCGACCTCGGCGAGCAGCAGCGTCGCACTCGGGGTGGTGTCCGAGGGCTTCAGCACAGTGGTATTACCGGCGGCGAGCGCGGGCGCGAACTTCCAGACCGCCATGTTCAACGGGTAATTCCACGGAGTGACCTGGCCGACGACACCGATCGGCTCACGCCGAATGAACGAGGTGTGGTCCGTCATATACTCGCCGGCCGCACGCCCTTCGAGGTTGCGCGCGGCGCCGGCGAAGAAGCGAATCTGGTCGACCGAAAGCAAAATCTCGTCGTCCACCAGGGTCGAGCGCGGCTTGCCGGTATCGAGCGACTCGGCATCGGCGAATTCCTCGGCACGCGCCTCAATCGCGTCCGCTATGCGAAACAGCGCGAGCTGCCGCACGGCCGGGGTACTCTCGCCCCAGATTTCAAAAGCGGATGCCGCGGCCCGGTAGGCCGTATCAACATCTGCCGCGGTCGACACCGGGCTGCTTCCGTAGATCGCTTCGGTAGCAGGGTCGATGAGGTCGAACCGATCCGTCGCGGTGGAGTCGACGTACCGGCCGTTGATAAAGTTACGTAGTTCGGGGGCACTCATGCGGCCCAGTGTACCTATTTCAATGTGAGATGCACCCAGATTCACAAATGAAATCCGCAGTGATTTGCATAATGTGCGACGGATTCGCTTGCCGAAGTGCATTTTGACTGACACAATCGATGCATGAATGGACAAAAGCGCGGTCACTCGCCCAAGCTGGCCCAGCTCGACGATGTGTCGAAAAAGATCATCGAACAGCTGCAGGCCGACGGACGTCGGTCGTACGCAGAGATCGGCAAAGCCGTCGGTCTCAGCGAGGCGGCCGTGCGTCAACGGGTGCAGAAGCTCACTGACTCGGGCGTCATGCAGGTCGTCGCCGTGACGGACCCGATGCAGCTGGGCTTCTTTCGCCAGGCCATGATCGGAATTCGCGCGTCGGCCGATACCCGCATACTGGCCGAGCAGCTGGCCGAGATCGATGCCGTGGACTACGTCGTGCTCACGGCCGGCACCTTTGACATTCTTGCCGAGGTCGTCTGCGAAGACGACGACGAACTGCTCGAACTGCTCAACTCCAAGATCCGCAATCTCGATGGAGTCCTCTCCACCGAGACGTTCGTTTATCTCAAACTCCACAAACAGTTCTATAACTGGGGAACACGGTAAAAAAATGACTCTCACCACACCCATCGATTCACCGACCGCGTACAGCGACGCGCACAACGCCGAGCTGCAGCAAAAGGCCAAGGATCACCTCTGGATGCACTTCTCCCGTCAGTCGGTGATGGAATCCGGCGCTGGAGTTCCCATCATCGTCAAGGGCCAGGGCCATCAGATCTGGGATTCCAAGGGCAAGAAGTACATCGACGGCCTGAGCGGTCTGTTCACGGTCAACGCCGGCCACGGCCGCAAGCGTCTCGCCGAGGTCGCCGCCAAGCAGGCCGAAGAACTCGCCTTCTTCCCGATCTGGTCCTACGCCCACCCGAACGCGATCGAACTCGCCGACCGGCTCGCCAGCTACGCCCCGGGTGACCTCAACCGCGTGTTCTACTCCACCGGGGGCGGTGAAGCCGTGGAGACCGCATTCAAGCTCGCCAAGTACTACTGGAAGCTGATGGGGCGCCCGACCAAGCACAAGGTCATCTCCCGTAACGTTGCCTACCACGGCACCCCGCAGGGAGCGCTGGCCATCACCGGCATCCCGGCGATGAAGGAGATGTTCGAACCGGTCACCCCGGGCGGTTTTCGCGTTCCCAACACAAACTTCTATCGGGCCGACGAGATGAGCCCTGGCCTCGGCCTCGGCAACAACCTCGAGGTGTTCGGCCAATGGGCCGCGAACCGCATCGAAGAGATGATTGAGTTCGAGGGCCCCGAAACCGTTGCGGCTGTCTTCCTGGAGCCGGTACAGAACTCCGGCGGCTGCTTCCCGCCGCCCCCCGGCTACTTCAAGCGCGTGCGAGAAATCTGCGACAAGTACGACGTGCTCCTGGTCGCCGACGAGGTCATCACAGCATTCGGCCGCATCGGCAACATGTTCGCCTCGACGACCTATGACATCCAGCCCGACATGATCACCTGTGCCAAGGGCATGACCAGCGGATACTCGCCCATCGGCGCGACCATCGTCAGCGACCGCATCTACGAACCGTTCAAACACGGCGACACGACGTTCTACCACGGCTACACCTTCGGCGGCCACCCGGTCTCCTCGGCGGTTGCCCTGGCCAACCTCGACATCTTCGAAGAGGAAAAGCTCAACGAGAACGTTCGCGAGAATTCGCCGCTGTTCCGCAAGGAACTGGAGAAATTGCTCGACCTGCCGATCGTCGGTGACGTGCGTGGTGCCGGTTACTTCTTCGGCATCGAACTGGTCAAGGACAAAGGCACCAAGGAAACCTTCAACGACGAAGAGTCCGAGCGTCTGCTGCGCGGGTACCTGTCGAAGGCGCTCTACGAAGCCGGCCTGTACTGCCGCGCCGACGACCGCGGCGACCCGGTCATCCAACTCGCTCCCCCGCTGACCGTGGGCCCAACGGAATTCGCCGAGATCGGCGAGATTCTGCACGGCGTGCTGTCGGAGGCTCCGAAGTACATCTAGTGCGCCTCGCAACCGGCGGCCTGGTCTGGCATTCAAACGGATGCGAGACCGGGTCAGGTCGTGCTGCACCCGCGTCATCCGTCAGCTGCCCGCGCGTCGTCATCGTCGGCGTCGTCGTACTCCTCGTTCTCGCCTTCGAAGAACCACACGGCATCGTCGCTGAGCGCAGCGTCTTCGCCGAAGTCCTCATCGTTTTCGTAGCCCTCGCCCGCCGCGTCGTCGTCGTCACCGCGCGGCACTGCGAACGCCCATTCCGGCAGATGCCCAGACGTGAGCAGCAGGTTAAGCAGGGTGGCCATGCTGTACTGCGAGTCGATGGCGAGTGCCTGGTCGACGAAGAATCCGGCCACAGACCCACTGCCGAGCGCCCAGGACAGCCACGCCAGCATGCACAGCGGCGCCGGTCTCGCCGAACGCGGCGCCATGGCGACGACGGTGCGGAGCAGGGTGATCGCGATGCGAATGCGGTCTACGTCGGGTCGTTCCGTCTGCAGGCCGAGCATGATGTCACCGGTGTGTTCGGCGGTTGGGTCGCCCGAGTCGATCTCTGCGGCCACCAGGTCGTCAAGGCTTCGCCCGGTTTCGTACTGGAGCTGCGCGTACCGCCGGTTGATTTCGTGGGCGCGCACGCCTTCCTCACGCCCGAACGCGAATTGCACCATGATCTGGTCGCGGTTCGGCGGGGACTGCACGAGCACGAGCAGCGCTGCGGCGTTTTCCTCGGTGGGTGGGTTCGGCCAGGTCAGCGCGTCCTCGGCAATCGCTACCGGGTCGAGCGCAACGCTGAGGGCGGCGAACAGCTGCGGAGTGTTCTCGCCCCGCGCGAGCAGATGCCGATACCGCCGGTAGAGGCGGGCCAGGCGTTCCTTGGTCGCCAGGTTGACACCGATCGGGTCAGCGCCGGTCTGCAGTGTGCCCAGCGGGCGTGGCAAGTCGGGCGCGGCCTCCGGGGGCACCGCCTCGAAAATCGGTGACTCCGTGATATCGCTGAGTGGGTGCCCGGCGGCCGGGCAGTCCGGGTCGAGGTAGCTGCCCCAGGCATCCGCTGCAACGCACAGGGAATCACGCAGCAGAAATCCGCTCAGCTCGAGTCGCCGATTCAGAATCTCGGCGAACTGTTCGCGCGGAATGCCGACTGCATCGTTGAAGGAATCATCGGTGTAGATCACCGGGACGACGGCGTCGACTCCGGGGATCTTGCACAGCATTCCGGCGAGGGTCGTCGCAATGCGCTTGTATACCTTGTGGGGTGCGCCGTCGTCGGGCAGGTTGAAACGCAGCGCGCCGCAGGTGCGGTTGCCACGAAACGCCACCAGAACGGCGCTGGACTCGGCAACGAAACCGAGCAGCTGGGGAACGAGTGCCAGAAAGTCCTGAGCCTTCTGGGCTTTGACAATGGTGGGATGCATGCCGCCACTGTGCCAGCGCGGTCCGCACCGCCGCCGGTGCCTGCCCGAATCTGGGGATGACACGGGCAGGCGACGGGTTGGGGAGGAGCTGGGGCTACACCTCGTCGGCGACGGGCGCGGCGAACTGTGCGGCGTACAGCGCCTGGTAGGCACCGTTGGCGGCGAGCAGCTGCACGTGGTTGCCCTGCTCCACGATGCGCCCCGATTCCATCACCAGAATCAGGTCGGCGTCCCGAATAGTCGAGAGCCGATGCGCGATGACGAAGCTCGTGCGCTCAGCCCGCAGGGCGCCCATCGCCTTCTGCACCAGCACCTCGGTGCGGGTGTCCACCGAGCTGGTCGCCTCGTCGAGGATGAGCACGCTCGGCTTCGCCAGGAACGCCCGCGCGATGGTGAGCAGCTGCATTTCACCGGCACTCACGTTGCTGCCCTGATCGTCGAGCACGGTGTCATACCCGTCGGGCAGCGAGTGCACGAACCGATCGACGTAGGTCGCGGTGGCGGCTGCGAGAATATCCTGCTCCGTCGCATCCGGTCGACCGTAGGCGATGTTGTCGCGGATCGTGCCACCGAACAGCCAGGTGTCCTGCAGCACCATGCCCATGCGGCTGCGCAGGTCGTGCCGGGTCATGGTGGCCACGTCGACTCCGTCGAGCACGATGCGCCCGGAGTCGATCTCGTAGAACCGCATCATGAGGTTCACCAGTGTGGTCTTACCGGCTCCGGTCGGGCCAACGATGGCAATGGTCTGCCCGGGCTCAGCCACGAGGCTGAGTTCTTCGATCAGCGGCTTGTCCTCGGTGTACCGGAACGACACGTTCTCGAAGACGAGACGGCCGTGCACCTCTATTGGGGTCTCGGCCGGATCGGGGTCTTCACTCTGTTCGTCGGCGTCGAGCAGGTCGAACACGCGTTCAGCGGATGCGACACCCGACTGCAGCAGGTTCGCCATCGACCCGAGTTGCGCGAGCGGCTGGGTGAACTGGCGGGAGTACTGAATAAATGCCTGCACGTCGCCGAGCTGCATGGCACCCGAAGCCACCTGCAGGCCTCCCACAACAGCGATGGCGACATAGACGAGGTTGCCGATGAAGGTCATCGCCGGCATGATCATGCCGCTGATGAACTGGGCACCGAAACTGGCGTCGTACAGGTCATCATTCTTCTGCTTGAACCGGGCGTCGACCTCCTTTTGGCGGCCGAACACCTTGACCAGGGCGTGGCCGGTGAACGTCTCCTCGATCTGACCGTTCAGCTCGCCGGTGTTGGCCCACTGGGCCACGAACAGTTTCTGCGAACGCTTGGCGATGAACGCCGTGATCACCAGCGTGAGCGGCACCGTCACGAGGGCGATCAGAGCCAGTAGCGGCGAGAGGATGAGCATCATCACGATCACGCCGATCACCGTCAGGAGGCTCGTCACCACCTGGCTGAGCGACTGTTGCAGGCTCTGCGAGATGTTGTCGACGTCGTTGGTGACCCGGCTGAGAAGTTCACCGCGCGGCTTCTTGTCGAAGTAGCTCAGCGGCAGGCGGTTGATCTTCGCCTCAATCTCCTCCCGCAGTCGATACACCGTGCGCTGCACGATACCGTTCAGCACATACGCCTGCATCCAGCTGAACACACTCGACAGTACGTAGAGTGCGAGCGCCCAGAACAGCACGGTGGAGAGCATGGCAAAGTCGATGCCGAGGCCCGGGGTCAGCGTCATGCCGCTGAGCATGTCGGCCTGGGTACTGTTGCCGGATGCCCGCAGCCCCGCGATCACGTCGGCCTGGCTGCTGCCGCTCGGCAGGGACTTCGACACGATGCCGGAGAAGATCAGGTTGGTGCCCTCACCGAGCAGGCGCGGGCCCAGCACCGAGAAGGTCACGCTGATCACAGCGAGGACCAGCACGAGCATCAGCCAGAGGCGCTCGGGGCGCAACTTGCCGAGCAGGCGCTTGCCCGACGCGGTGAAGTTCATCGACTTCTCGGCCGGCAGACTCATACCGCCGAACGGGCCGCCTCCGCGCTGCGGACGCGGAGCCGGCTTGTCGTCGGCGTGAGTCTCGCTCATGCTGCTTCCTCCGCGGTGAGCTGGGATGACACAATTTCCTGGTACGTGGTGTTCGAGTCGAGCAGCTGCTCGTGGGTTCCGCGGCCGACGATACGGCCGTCTTCGAGCACGAGGATCTGGTCGGCGTCGATGATGCTCGACACCCGCTGGGCGACGATGACCATGGTGGCGCCATCGGTGCTCTGCTTGAGGGCGAGCCGCAGTCGGGCATCCGTGGCGAGGTCGAGGGCTGAGAACGAGTCGTCGAAGATGTACAACTCCGGCCGTTTCACCAGGGCGCGCGCGATGGCGAGGCGTTGGCGCTGACCGCCCGATACGTTGGTGCCGCCCTGCGCAATCTTGGCGTCGAGCCCGCCATCCATTTCGGTGACGAAGTCCCGGGCCTGCGCGATCGTGAGGGCCTGCCAGAGTTCGTCTTCGCTCGCGTCGGGTTTGCCGTAGAGCAGGTTGCTGCGCACCGTTCCGGAGAACAGGTACGGCTTTTGCGGTACAAGGCCGATGTGGCCCCAGAGCAGGTCGGGGTTCAGCTCGCGCACGTTGACGCCGTCGACCAGCACGGAGCCGCTGGTCGCGTCGAACAGCCGCGGCAGCAGGTTCACCAGGGTGGTCTTTCCGCTGCCGGTACTGCCGATGATCGCGGTGGTCTCGCCGTGCCGGGCGATGAAACTCACGTTGCGCAGCACGGGTTGTTCCGCGCCCGGGTAAGCGAAGCCCACGTCGAGCAGTTCGAGTTCGCCCTGACCGACCGTTGCGTTCACCGGGTTGGCCGGCGGTACGACGCTCGATTCGGTGGCGAGAACCTCACCGATGCGGTCCGCCGACACGGCCGCGCGCGGAATCATGACGGCCATGAACGTGGCCATCATGACGGCCATGAGAATCTGCATGAGATAGCTGAGGAACGCGATGAGCGTGCCCACCTGCATCGATCCGTCTTCAATGCGGAACGCGCCGAACCAGATGACGGCGACGCTCGAGACGTTGAGCACGAGCATCACGATGGGAAACATGAGCGCCATCAGGCGCCCGGAGCTGAGTGCTACCTCGGTGACGTCCCGGTTGGCCTGGGCGAACCGTGCCACCTCTTGCGTCTCCCGCACAAACGCGCGCACCACACGGATGCCGGTGAGCTGCTCCCGCAGCACCCGGTTGACGGTGTCGATGCGGATCTGCATCTTGCGGAACAGCGGCACCATTTTCACGACGATGAGGCCGACCCCGATGAGGAGAATCGGCACGCTCACCGCGATGAGCCAGGACAGTTGCACGTCCTGGCGGATCGCCATGATCACACCGCCGATGCTGAGGATGGGTGCGGAGACCAGCAGGGTGCAGGTGGTCAGCACGAGCATCTGCACCTGCTGCACGTCGTTGGTGGAGCGGGTGATGAGTGAGGGCGCCCCGAACCGGGTGACTTCTTGTTCCGAGAATTCACCGACCCGGCTGAACACGGCCCCGCGCAGGTCACGGCCAACCTTCATGGCGACTTTGGCTCCGAAGTACACGGCCACGATCGCGCAGATGATCTGGGCGAGGGTGATCAGCAGCATGAGGCCGCCCACGCGCAGAATGTAGCCGGAGTCACCGGTTGCCACACCCTCATCGATGATGTCAGCGTTGAGGGTGGGCAGAAAGAGCGAGGCGATCGACTGGGCCAGTTGAAAGACGATCACCCCTAGAAGCAGTTGCCAGTATGGGCGCAGGTAACGCACGAGCAAGGACCACAGCACGAAGTTCTCCTATTAAAAGACGGATGCCCGCCCGACCGGATGGGTCGGGCGCAGCAACCACTGAAGCAATAGTGCACTCTTACCGGCACGTCGTCGACTAAAAATATTGCGCTCTGCGCAGAAAGCACCGACTCGTGCGCCGACTTCACCTGCTGCGTTCAGGCGAAAAGGTTTGAAATGTAGGCAACTTCATCGACCGACGGCTGCCACGACGTCGCCGCGTCCGCGTTTTGTCGAATCTGCTCGGGCTTGGTGGCGCCGGCGATAACGCTGGTCAGGCCCGGCTGGGCCAGAAGCCAGGCGAACGTCGCCGCCAGCATGGTCACGCCGCGCGCGTCGCACCATTCCTGATACTGCTCGATCACGTCCCACGGGGCATCGTCGGCGAGATGGCGCCTGATCATCATGATGCGGCTGTCGGCCGGCCCGCCCGAGCGAGAGAATTTGCCGGTGAACAAGCCGTTGTAGAGCGGGAAGAAGGGCAGAAACCCGAGACCGAAGGCGTTCACCGCCGGCAATACCTCGTCTTCGACATCGCGCACGAGCAGACTGTATTCGTTCTGGCTTGAAATGAACGCTGGGTGCCCGTTCATGCGAGCGGTGAAGTCGGCCTCGGCGATCTGCCACCCAGCCAGGTTGGAGTGACCAATGTAACGGATCTTGCCCTCGGTGATGAGGTCGTGCAGGGTGGACAGCGTCTCTTCGATGGGTGTTGACGGGTCGGGAACGTGCAGCTGGTAGAGGTCGATCCAGTCGGTCTGCAGCCGACGCAGCGATGCCTCGACGGCCAAGCGGATGTACCGGCGTGAGCCCCGCGCGCCCCAGTCCGGACCGTTCAGGCCGCCCATGTCCATGCCGAATTTCGAGGCGAGCACGATCTGGTCGCGCTTGCCGCGCAGCGAGTGCCCCATGAGCGTTTCGCTGAGGCCACGCTCGGCACCGTAGATATCGGCGGTGTCGAACAGCGTCACCCCGGCTTCGAAGGCAGCATCGATAACCGCCGTCGTGCCGTCCTGGGTTTCTGACGCGGTCCCGGTGCGCCCGAAATTGTTGCACCCGAGCCCGATCGTCGAGACGGTCAATCCGGATGAGCCAAGTCTGCGATATTCAATTTGAGCCATCCCTACAGACTAGGGGCGCAGCCACCTCCTGCACAGGAGAAGGTACTCGGCGGTTGTGCACCGATGTCCGAAACCCGCGAGGCGACGCCGAGGGTGGCAGCTACAGTCGAATCATGGACAGCATCCCGACTGCACTCACTCCCGCGCACCTACTCCGCCTCCCCAGCCCGATCGGCCGGCTCGAACTCACCGCCGACGATGAGGGCATCCTTTCCCTCTCCATCGAAACCGACGGCCAGCTGCCGCTCGACGCGACCCCAGAGGCGCCGTCCGCAGTATTGCAACGGGCGGCCGAACAGCTCGGCGAGTACTTCGCCGGAACCCGGCAGACGTTCGACCTGCCCGTGCACCTCACCCGCGGCACCGAATTTCAGCGCAGCGTCTGGGCGAGGCTGGCCAGCCTCACATTCGGCGATGTCATCTCGTATGGTGCGCTCGGCAACGACATTGGACGGCCCGGATCGGGCCGCGCCATCGGTGGGGCCGTTGGCGCGAATCCGGTGCCGATCATCATCGGCTGCCACCGAGTGCTCGCGACCAGTGGCCAGATCACCGGCTATAGCGCAGGAGAGGGCATCCCGACCAAGGCCTGGCTGCTCAGCCACGAGGGCATCGCACACCGGTAACCGACCCGTGAGGCCGCGGTTTCAGCGGCGGCCGAGTGGCAGCAGGCCGAGGGCCCGTACCGCGTCGCGCTCCTCCACGAGTTCGGCAACAGAAGCCGCGATTCGTCTGCGCGAGAATTCGCCGTGTTCCAGCCCGGTCACGATGCGCCACTGCCCATCAACGGAGCGCACCGGAAACGAGCAGACCAGTCCGGGCGGAACGTCGTACGAGCCATCGGAGACTACCCCGGCGCTGGTCCAATCCGTGCCGCGGCCGGTGACCCAGTCTCCGACGTGGTCGATGGCCGCGTTGGCGGCGGAGGCGACCGAGGAGCCGCCCCGCACGGCGATGATCTCCGACCCGCGCTGAGCGACGCGCGGAATGAACGTCTCCGCGAGCCACTGCTCGTCGACCAGATCACTCACCGCTCGACCCTGGGCGGTCGCGTGGAAGACATCCGGGTATTGAGTCGCCGAGTGGTTTCCCCACACGGTCAATCCGTGAATCGCCCCGACGGCCACGTCAAGGTGGTTGGCCAATTGCCGGACGGCGCGGTTGTGGTCGAGCCTGGTCATGGCGGTGAAGCGGTCACTCGGCACGTCGGGCGCGTGCGCGGCCGCGATGAGGGCATTCGTATTGGCGGGGTTGCCCACCACGAGCACGCGCACGTCGTCGGCGGCGCCGGCGTTGATGGCCGCACCCTGCGGCCCGAAGATGCGACCGTTGGCGCCCAGCAGGTCGGCACGTTCCATGCCCGGTCCTCGCGGGCGGGAGCCGACCAGAAGCGCAATGTTTACTCCGTCGAACGCCACCGTGGGGTCATCGGTGACCGTTACCCCGCGCAGCAGGCCGAAGGCACAGTCCTCGAGTTCGAGCGCGGTGCCCTCCGCGGCTTTCAGCCCCTGGGGTATTTCCAGCAGGGTGAGGCGGATCGGCGTCGTCGGTCCCAGCAAGGCGCCAGCGGCAATGCGAAACAACAGCGCATAGCCAATCTGTCCGCCGGCTCCAGTGACGGTGACATTAACCGGTTGCCGAAGAATGGGAACGTTGACCGCTGGGGAAAAGGTGCTGGCGTCTGTACTCACGCGCCCAGCCTAACCCCAGAATAGATCGTGGATGCGGCCGGCCGGCCGGCCGCAGCGAGGTGTTGTTCAACGACGAGCTCCAGTTCGCCGGGTGCGCCCTGACTGAGGCGAATTCCGACCGATTGGGCCCAGTCGATCAGTTCACTCGCCGTCGTGAAGTCGTGTTCGTGTTGAAGCAGGGCGCGCGTGAATTCGCCCTTGGATTTCTTGTTGAAGTGGTTCAGGGCACGCTTCTGCCCGTCTCCGGAATCAGCGACCACCCGCAGGTACAGCGAATCCGGCCGCACGGGCTTCGCTCCTAGCGCCACATAGGCCTCGGATCGCAGGTCGAGCAGCAGTCCGCCGGTCTGGCTGAGGACCGTAGCCACCGCGGCACTCCAGTGCTGTTTGAGCGTGTGGCTGGCCAGGGTCACGTTCGGCACTCGTGAATCGTGCGACAGCCGGTACGCCGGAATGGGGTCGAGGGCGGCGAGCGGGCCGAGCAGTGCGGAGTGTACGACCAGGTGGGCGTGCGCGAACTGGCGCTGCGCGGCCGACAGGGTGGCAGCATCCAGCCCGTCGAAGAGCACCCCGGTGTAGCGGTCGATCACCGGCAGCGTCGGCGACGTCATCAGCTCACGGTTGCGGTCGATTTCAAACAGCTGGGTGCGGCCCAGTTTAAGGGCGGTACGGGCGGCCTCGGGATGCCGCGCCAGGGCGACCAGGGCCCGCGCGAGTACCCGACGTTTCGCGGTCAGGGCCGAATAAGCGAGTGTGGTCCAGTCCAGGGGTACAGCTTCGCCGCCGGAGCGTTTCGTCTCCGACGGCGGAAGCAGTATCAGCACTGGCGGTTCAGACGGGTTATTTGGAACCCACGAGTTCAGCCTTGCGCGCCACGATGGTGACCATGTCGTTGTCCACCGACAGGAATCCATCCTCGGCCTGGGCCAGAACTTTGGAGCCATCAGGCAGGGTGAGACGAACGTCACCCACGGCCAGGATCGCCAACATCGGTTCGTGACCGGCCAAGATGCCAATCTCGCCCTCGACGGTCTTGGCGACAACCATCGTCGCCTCGCCCGTCCACACCTGGTGGTCGGCCGAGACAACGCTGACGGACAGCGACTTTGCCATGCTTAGTCGTTCTCCTTCTGAATCTGAGCCCACTTCTCTTCGACGTCGTTGATGCCACCGACGTTGAAGAAAGCCTGCTCAGCTACGTGGTCGAAGTCACCGTTGGCGATTGCCGTGAACGACTCAATGGTGTCCTTGAGCGGAACAGTGGAACCCTCGACACCGGTGAACTTCTTCGCCATGTAGGTGTTCTGGGAGAGGAACTGCTGAATACGACGGGCACGCGAAACTGTGACCTTGTCTTCTTCAGAGAGCTCGTCAACACCGAGGATCGCGATGATCTCCTGGAGTTCCTTGTTCTTCTGCAGAATCGCCTTGACGCGTACGGCCGTGTTGTAGTGATCGGCACCCAGGTAGCGGGGGTCGAGGATACGGCTGGTCGAGGTGAGCGGGTCGACGGCCGGGTACAGGCCCTTCGACGCGATTTCACGAGACAGCTCGGTGGTCGCGTCGAGGTGGGCGAAGGTGGTCGCCGGTGCCGGGTCGGTGTAGTCGTCGGCGGGAACGTAGATCGCCTGAAGCGAGGTGATCGAGTGGCCACGGGTCGAGGTGATGCGCTCCTGCAGGATGCCCATCTCGTCAGCCAGGTTCGGCTGGTAGCCCACTGCGGAAGGCATCCGGCCCAGCAGGGTCGACACCTCGGAACCGGCCTGGGTGAAGCGGAAGATGTTGTCGATGAAGAGCAACACGTCTTGCTTCTCCACGTCGCGGAAGTACTCAGCCATGGTGAGGGCGGAGAGCGCGACACGCAGACGCGTTCCCGGCGGCTCGTCCATCTGGCCGAAGACCAGGGCGGTCTTGTCGAAGACGCCGGCTTCCTCCATCTCGGCGATGAGGTCGTTGCCCTCACGGGTTCGTTCGCCGACTCCGGCGAACACTGATACTCCACCGTGGTCCTGCGCAACGCGCTGGATCATTTCCTGGATGAGTACGGTCTTGCCGACTCCGGCACCACCGAACAGGCCGATCTTTCCACCGAGAACGTACGGCGTGAGAAGGTCGATAACCTTGATGCCGGTTTCGAACAGTTGAGTCTTGGACTCGAGCTGGTCGAAAGCCGGCGGCTTGCGGTGGATGGGCCAGCGCTCGGTGATCTCGATCTTCTCGCCCGGCTTGGCGTTGAGGACATCGCCGATGACGTTGAAGACCTTGCCCTTGGTGACGTTTCCAACCGGCACCGTGATGGGGCTGCCGGTGTCGCGCACTTCCTGGCCGCGGACAAGTCCGTCGGTCGGGTTGAGCGCGATGGCACGAACCAGGTCGTCACCAAGGTGCAGGGCAACCTCGAGGGTGATCTCGTTCGACTCGTCGCCGATGGTGATCGTGGTCTTCAGGGCGTTGTAGATGCCGGGGATCGAGTCGTGCGGAAACTCGATGTCGACAACGGGGCCCGTGACACGGGCGATGCGGCCAACAGAACCGGCCGTATCCTCCGCGCGGACTGGCGCGGTTGCGGTGTCAGTCATTGCTCTCTCTTCTCTGGTTACTTCTTGGCGGATGAGAGCGCATCGGCTCCACCCACGATCTCGGAAATCTGCTGGGTGATCTCGGATTGCCGCGCGTTGTTGGACAGGCGGGTGTAGTCCGTGATCAGCTTGTCGGCGTTGTCGCTGGCCGACTTCATTGCCTTCTGGCGGCTTGCATGTTCAGATGCCGCCGACTGCAGCATCGCGTTGAACAGACGACTCTCGATGTACACCGGGAGGAGGCTGTCCAAAACCGTTTCGACGTCGGGCTCGAACTCGTAGAGCGGGAGAACCTTGTTGTCGCCTGGTTCTTCCACACCCTCGACAACTTCGAGGGGCAACAGTCGAACGACCTCTGGCACTTGGGTGACCATGCTCACGAAACGGTTGTAAACGATGTGAATCTCGTCGACGCCGCCGTCGGAAGCGTCCCGCAGGAACGACTCCAGCAGGGCCTCGCCGATTTCCTTGGCAGTCTCGAACTGCGGCTGGTCGGTGCCGCCGGTCCAGATTCGCTCCGACGCGCGGCCCCGAAAACTGAAGTAGGCGATGGCCTTACGGCCGACCAGGAAGTAGACGATGTCCTTGCCCTGGCTGCGCAGCAGTTCGCTGAGCGACTCTGCCTCACGCAACACCTGTGAGCTGAAGGCACCCGCCAGGCCACGGTCCGAAGCGAAGATGACCACCGCAGCACGGCTGATCGTCTCCGGTTCGGTTGTGAGCACGTGTTCCACGTTGGAGTACGTGGCCACGGCCGATACGGCGCGGGTGACCGCTCGCGAATACGGGGTTGACGCAGCGACTCGCGCCTGCGCTTTCTGGATGCGCGAGGCGGAGATCAGCTCCATGGCCCGAGTGATCTTCTTGGTCGTCTGGGCAGACTTGATCTTCTGCCGGTAGACCCGAAGTTGCGCTCCCATGTGTCTGCTTCCTTGTCTTTCAGTTTGGCGTCGTCAGTTGCTGCAAGTCGTATCGACTAGCGGCGGTGCTTGACGATCTTTTCCTGGTTGACGTCTTCAACTGCGATGGCTTCAAACTTTTCTTTGCTGACCGAGGCGAGCGGCTTGCCCTCGCCGGTCTGGAACTCGAGCTTGAACTTGTCGACACCGGCCGTGAGAGCGGTGACGGTATCGTCGGAGAGAACGTTCGTCTCACGCAGGGTCTTGAGAACCTCGGTGTTGCGACCGAGGAAGTCGAGCAGTTCGCGTTCGAAGCGCAGCACGTCGGGAACCGGAACTTCGTCGAGCTTGCCGTTGATGCCGGCCCAGATCGAAACGACCTGGTCCTCAACGGGGTACGGCGAGTACTGCGGCTGGCGCAGCAGTTCGGTGAGGCGGGCGCCGCGGGCGAGCTGACGGCGGCTGGCCGCGTCGAGGTCGGAGGCGAACATGGCGAAGGCTTCGAGCGAACGGTATTGGGCCAGCTCGAGCTTGAGCGTTCCGGAGACCTTCTTGATCGACTTGACCTGAGCGTCGCCACCGACGCGGGAGACCGAGATGCCGACGTCGACTGCCGGACGCTGGTTGGCGTTGAACAGGTCGGACTGCAGGAAGATCTGGCCGTCGGTGATCGAGATCACGTTGGTGGGGATGTATGCGGCAACGTCGTTGGCCTTGGTCTCGATGATCGGGAGACCGGTCATTGATCCGGCGCCGAGCTCGTCGGACAGCTTGGCGCAACGCTCGAGCAGGCGGGAGTGCAGGTAGAACACGTCTCCGGGGTACGCTTCGCGTCCCGGCGGACGACGCAGCAGCAGCGACACGGCACGGTAGGCCTCGGCCTGCTTGGACAGGTCATCGAAGACGATGAGAACGTGCTTGCCGGCGTACATCCAGTGCTGGCCGATGGCGGAGCCGGTGTACGGGGCGAGGTACTTGAAGCCGGCCGGGTCAGAGGCGGGAGCGGCGACGATGGTGGTGTACTCCATCGCTCCGGCATCCTCGAGCGCACCCTTCACCGAAGCGATGGTGGAGCCCTTCTGGCCGATGGCGACATAGATGCAACGAACCTGCTTGTTGCTGTCGCCGGACTCCCAGTTGGCCTTCTGGTTGATGATGGTGTCGATGGCGATCGCGGTCTTGCCGGTCTGGCGGTCACCGATGATCAGCTGACGCTGGCCGCGGCCGATCGGGATCATGGCGTCGATGGCCTTGATGCCGGTCTGCATCGGCTCATGAACCGACTTGCGGCTCATGACGCCGGGGGCCTGCAGCTCGAGGGCACGACGTCCTTCGGTCGCAATGTCGCCGAGTCCGTCGATGGGGGCGCCGAGCGGATCGACAACACGGCCGAGGTAGCCGTCGCCGACCGGAACAGAGAGAACCTCGCCGGTGCGGTGCACCTCCATGCCCTCAACGATGCCGCCGAACTCGCCGAGTACGACGACGCCGATCTCGTCTTCGTCGAGGTTCTGGGCCAGGCCCAGGGTGCCATCGGCGAATTTGATGAGCTCGTTCGCCATCACGCCGGGCAAGCCCTCAACGTGGGCGATACCGTCGCCGGCCGTGGTGACGTAGCCGACCTCGGTCGTTGATGTCTTGTTCGGCTCGTAGGACTTCACGAAGTCCTGGAGAGCGCCACGGATCTCATCGGGGCTGATCGTTAGTTCTGCCATCATCTTCCCTTTTCTGTACGAAAGTACAGGTTCTGTCTGTTCGAGGACGCTGCCGCCCTGAGTCATCTGGTACTGCTGGGTTTTTGGTGCTGCTGAGGTGACTCAGCGAGCGAGCTGGAGTCTCAAATCTGCCAGGCGGGTTGCAATGCTGCCATCGATGACCAGGTCGCCGATTTGCACGCGCACTCCGCCGACCAATTCCGGGTCAACGACCTGGTTGATGGTGAGTGCTCGTCCGTGACGCAACTGGAGGTTCTTCTGCAAGCGAGCGAGCTGATCGGCCGTGAGAACGCTCGCCGACGTGATGGTGGCGATCGACGTGCCGGACTCGTCCGCGACGACTGCTGCTGCGTGTCGCAGCAGTTCGCCGATGCGGCGGCCGCGAGGCTGCTGCACCAGGTGACGAACAATGGCGAGCGTCTGACCGGAGACTTTGCCGGCCAGCAGCTTTTCGACCAGGGCTGCCTTGGCGCCAGGCTTGCCGAGCTTGCTGGCCAGGGCCAGCTCCAGCTCAGCGTCCGAGGACACCGTCTTACCGAAGGCGAAGAGCTCGCCCTCGATCGACGTTCCGGCCGGAGTAGAGAGGGCGGATGCCCGTAGGCCCAGTTCTTCGATCCCGGCGAGCAGGTCGTCGTGGCTGGACCAGCGTTCGGAGACGGCCGCTGCGAGCAGGTCGCGTGCCCGAGGCGTCACGTTGGCACCGAAAACGGCGCGTACGAGGGTGACCTTGGCCGCAGCATCCGCTGAGGCGTCGCCGAGTGCTGACAACAGCTGGGACGACGACCCGATTACTCGACCGGCGCCGAACAGGCTTTCGCCCGTCGCCAGATCAGTCGTGCCGCCCGGGACGGACAGGGCCGCCCTCGACGTGGCGAGTGCTTCTCTGGTGGCGCTTCCCATTTGCTAGATCTTTCCTGCTGCTGGTGCTTCGCTGGCTTCGAGTTCTGCCAGGAAACGATCGACGATGGCGCTGGCCTTTGCGTCGTCGGACAGGCTTTCACCGATGACGCCCGAAGCGAGGTCAATGGCAAGGGTGCCGACCTCACTGCGAAGCGACACGACGGCGGCCTGGCGTTCGGCTTCGATCTGCGTCTTGGCACTGGCCGCGATGCGACCGGCCTCGGCCGCAGCCTGCTCCTTGTGCTCAGCGACGATGCGCTGGCCGTCGGTGCGGGCCTGATCACGAATGGCACCGGCTTCGGCACGGGCGTCAGCGAGCTGGGCTGTGTACGCCGCGAGTGCAGCTTCAGCCTTGCGCTGGGCGTCGTCGGCCTTGGCGATGTTGCCCTCGATGGCTTCTGCACGGTCGTCAAGAAGCTTCTGCATTCTGGGCAGCACAAGCTTCCAGAAGAAGAACAAAATCACGACAAAGCAGACCGCCGACCAGATGATGTCGTACCACTCAGGGATGAGCGGGTTCTTTGCCGCTTCTTCGGTCGCGGCTGCAATTACTGCGTGAAGCATCATGCCTCCTAACTAGTTAGTGAAGAGGATTAGACGCCGGTGAAGATGAAGTAGGTGGCGATGCCGATGAAGGCGAGCGCCTCGGTGAAGGCGATACCGATGTACATCAGCACCTGCAGGCGGCCGGCCAGCTCGGGCTGACGGGCGACACCCTCGATGGTCTTGCCAACGACGATACCTACACCGATTGCCGGGCCGATGGCTGCGAGGCCATAACCGACGGTCGCGATGTTTCCGTTGATTTCCGCGAGAACGGTTGTTGCGTCCACGTATGTTTCCTTCCGTGATGGTGAATTCGGCGAGTGCCGGATTCCTGAAGTGTCTAGTGTTCCTCAGCCAGCGCGAGCTGGATGTAGACGGCGGTGAGTAGGGCAAAAATGTAAGCCTGGAGGACGGCGATCAGCACTTCGAAGAGCGTGAAGGCGAAGCCGAAGACGAGGGTGCCAGCGCCGAAGAGCTTGAACCCGCCATCCGCAGTGAAGAAGAAAAACTGGGTGGCGCTGAAGAACAGCACGAGCAGGAGGTGTCCGACGATCATGTTCATCATCAGTCGGAGCGTCAGGGTGACCGGTCGCACCAGGAACGTCGAGATGAATTCGATCGGCGTCACGATGAGGTACAGGGCCGGCGGAACTCCGGGCGGGAAGAGCGAGTTGCGGAAGAACTTCGCCGGACTCTTCTTGACGCCGGCGTAGATGAACGTTCCGTAGGAGATGACACCGAGAAGCAGCGGCACTCCGATCACCGAGGTGCCGGCGATGTTGAGGAACGGAATGATTCCGGTGATGTTCATGAACAACACCATGAAGAAGATGGTCGTTAGAAGCGGCAGAAAACGCTTGCCGTCTTTCTTTCCGAGCAGGTCTTCGGCGATGTTGACGCGAACGAAGTCGAGTCCCATTTCGGCCAGGCTCTGGCCGCGGGTCGGAATGATCTTCATGCGGCGGGTGCCGAGCCAGAAGACCAGCATCAAAACCGCGACCGCGAGGAAACGAATCAGAATGATGCGGTTGATCTCGAACGGAGTATCCGCAAAGAAAATTACATCGGGGAAGAACTCATTGATGGAGGGACCATGAAATTCACCGTCGCCGGTGGCAGACGGGACCATCAGGTTTACGGCGATTTCTAGCAGCGCTTTCTCCTGTTTCGGGGCGGTGAGCTCTGCTCGCGCATCGACGAATATGGGCAGGTTTACGACGCTGTAAAGCATGTGCAAACCGGGGTGGGATCGGTGTTTACTCTAGCAAAGATCAGGCGCTGAGCCGAATCGTGAGCGGGATCCGTGGGCAGATGGGTCGTAGGGTTACTCGTCGACCGGGGCCGGGGGCAAGGTGGCGTCGCTGGCGTAGGGCATCCGGCTCTTCATGACGACGACGGCGTCGACGACGAGCGACCCGACAACCCCGGCAATAATGCAGAAGAACAGCACCATCGGCTGGATCCACTCGCGGTCCTGCAGCACGACCAGCAGCACCAGGAACACCACGAACTTGAGCAGCCAGCCGCCCATGATGATGCCGAAGAAGCCGCCGATGGCGGACTCGTTGCCGGCGACCCGATTGGCCAGCAGAATGCTGCCAGCCGTGATACCCATGAACGCGACCGACATGGCCGTACCGATCAGCGCGCTGAGCACACCGGTACCGCCGTCGACGAGGTAGCCGATAACCGATCCGACGACAGCGATTGCCAGGGCGACCCAGCCCCCGTAAATCAGGATGCGGCGCAGCACCGGGATCGATGTGGGCTGAGTGCGGACGGTGTCGTTGGTGCTCATACGTTCTCCTCGGCAGGCGCCGCCACAATGGCGGTCGCTCGTGTCGTGTGTGGTTCTGGTGTGGCTGGGGCGGGCTGGACCTGGGCGGCCTCGTCGAGTGGGTCGAGCTCGTCCAGTACTGCCAATTGCACTGGTGCGGACTGGCTAAGCCATTCCCCGGTCTTGCGGCGGCCGAGCGGTGCAAGCGTGACGATGGTGCAGATGAGCAGCGACGTCACCAGAAAGATGGTCGCGTACCAGGTCGGCAGGCCGAAGTAGACCGGCAGTATGTAATACAGCAGGCAGCCAATGGATGCTGCGGCCGTCCACCCATAGAAGATCAGAACGGCGTGCAGGTGGGAGTGCCCCATATCGAGCAGCCGGTGGTGCAGGTGTTTTCGGTCGGCGCTGAACGGCGATTTACCGGCGTGCACCCGGCGGATGACCGCGAGCCCAAAGTCGAGCAGTGGAATGATCATGATCGCTACCGGCAGCAGGATGGGGATGAAGGCCGGGAACAGCTGCGAGCGGCTGGTAGCCGTCGGGTCGATCTGACCGGTGATCGCGATCGCGCTGGTCGCCATCAACAGGCCCACCAGCAGCGCGCCGGCATCGCCCATGAACATCTTGGCCGGATGCCAGTTCAGCGGGAGGAACCCCACGCAGGCGCCGACCAGAATGGCGGCGATCAGCGATGCCAGGTTGAAGTAGTTGGTCGGTGAGGTGTCGCGCACGAGCAGATAGCTGTAGAGAAAGAACACCCCGTTAGCGATGAGGGCGACACCGGTGACCAGGCCGTCGAGCCCGTCGATGAAGTTGATCATGTTCATGACCACGACGATGGCGACGACCGTGACAACGATCGATGTCCAACCGCTCCAAACCGTCAGACCGCCGATCGGTAGAGAGTAGATCTGAACGCCCTGCCAGGCCACGAGGCCGGCAGCGATGAACTGGCCGGCGAGTTTGGTCATCCAGTCGAGGTCCCAGATGTCGTCGGCGACGCCGACCAGCACGATCAGCAGGGCAGCACCGAGAATAGCTAAAATCTGCTGCGGGTCAGCGAAGACGAGTCGCAGGGGCGCGAAGGCCCCCGCAGCGAGGTAGGCCACGCCAAAGGCGATGACGATGCCAAGGAACATGGCGATACCTCCGAGGCGCGGAGTGGGCCGGGTGTGCACGTCGCGTTCGCGAATCTTCGGGTACAGGCGGTACTTGTGGCTGAGTTTGTAGACCACGATCGACAGCACGAAGGTGACGATCGCCGAAACGAGCGCGAGCAGGAGGAAAAGAGTCATGGGCTACCGGCCGGCATCCGTTTCGTCCTGAGACGGGGCGGCGATGGTGGGTGTCGCTTCCGCTTCGGCCGAGATCGCCGGGAGCCCGGGAACGGCCGGCGCAGCAGCGAGCACATCGCCCACGACGGCCACGATCGCGTCGCGGGAGATGACGCCGCTACGCACGATATGCAGAAAACCGCCGTTGGTCTCGAAACCGGTGGCGTCCACGATCGTCGATGAGCCGTCGCCGGTCTGACCAAACACGCTCTCATAGGTACTGCCGGCGGTGCCGCCGTCGAGGTACACGTCGACGCTCTCGCCGAGGGCCGCTTCAGCAGCCTGGGCGTCGGTGGTGGCCGGCATCCCGCTCAGGTTGGCGCTGGACACGGCGAGCGGGCCGGTTTCGGCGAGCAGATCGAGTGCAACCTGGTTGCTCGGCATGCGCAGTGCCACCGTGCCGCGGGTTTCGCCGAGATCCCAGACCAGCGAGGGCTGGGCGTTGACGATGACAGTGAGTCCGCCGGGCCAGAAAGCTGCGACCAGGTCGCGGACCGGCTGCGGCACGTCGACGGCGAGGGCGTCGAGGGTGGGAATGCCGGGAATGAGAACCGGTGGCGGCGACTGCCGGCTGCGGCCCTTCGCATCGAGGAGCAGCTGAACGGCTTCAGCGTTGAACGCGTCAGCGGCCACTCCGTAGACCGTGTCGGTGGGGATGACGACGAGCGCCCCGCGACCGATGGCCGTGCGAGCCAGAGCGATATGAGCGCTGTAGTTTTCGCTCGTGGTGGATTCGTCCGTGGTCGAGTCGCTCGTGCAATCGTAGATGCGTGTCATTTCCGGCAATTCTAACCCAGTGCTGTTGTGAAGAGCGGATGCGCCGACTGGCGGGGTTCCTTTAAGGGTGCAGTGCTGTCGTGGCCCGGTCCCGGCTGGTGTAGTCGCGGTGGGTGGCCGGGGCACGCCAGCCGTCGGCTGCCAGCAGCTGGCGGATCGCGGCGCCCTGCAGCTCGCCGTGCTCGATCACGAGCACACCCCCCGCGCGCAGCAAGCGCAGCCCGGTTGCTGACACGCTGCGCACCACGTCGAGTCCGTCCGGGCCGCCGAACAGGGCC
Source organism: Cryobacterium sp. TMT1-66-1 (assembly GCF_004403435.1). NCBI lineage: Bacteria > Bacillati > Actinomycetota > Actinomycetes > Micrococcales > Microbacteriaceae > Cryobacterium > Cryobacterium sp. TMT1-66-1. Next base: position 245,552 of record NZ_SOGP01000017.1, on the reverse strand, counting down.
TGGGCCGGGTCGAACAGGCGCACCTCGGGGTCGCGGGGAATAGCATCCGCTGGAATGTAGGGCGGATTGGAGATGACGACGGCCACCGTGCCGTCCAGTTCGACGAACGCGTCGGCGAGGTCGCCGAAGGCGAGTGTGGCGTTGGCGGCGCCGACCTCGTCGAAGTTGCGGGTGGTCCAGGGGAACGCTTCCGGCGAGTTTTCGATCGCGAAGATGCGCGCGTGCGGCACCTCGGTGGCCAGGGCCAGGGCGATCGCGCCGCTTCCGGTGCCGAGGTCGATGCCGATCGGCTCCGGATCGGGCATGGAACGCAGGGCGTCGATGGCGAACTGGGCGACCTGCTCGGTTTCGGGTCTCGGCACGAACACGCCGAGGCCCACATTCAGGGAGAGGGAGCGGAACGGGGCCCGCCCTGTTATGTGTTGCAGGGGTTCACGCTCGCTGCGGCGGGCCAGCAGGGCGATGATGGTGGCGGCATCCGCTTGGCTAACCGGTCGATTCAGGAAGCTGCCGGCCTGCACTTCGCCGCGGCTCTGGCCGAGCACGTGGCCGATCAGCAGGTCGGCGTCGACCTCGGGGTCGGTGATTCCGGCTGCGTTCAGTAGGCTGATCGCTCGTTTTCGCACGGAAGTGATGGTCTGGGGCAGGTCAGAATCTGAAGAAGGCACGTAGTGAAATGTAACGCACCAACTGATTTTCGGTCGGGAGACATAGGCTGGAGCCGGCCCTCACACCGAATTTCACCGAATGAAAACCGAATGAAAGTTGCCCTCGTGCCCAAGATCTATTCCGACATCACCGAAGCCGTTGGTGGGACCCCCCTCGTCAAGCTGAACCGTTTGACCGCCGGCCTCGGCGCCACCGTGCTCTTGAAGCTCGAGTTCTACAACCCCTCCAGCAGTGTCAAGGACCGCATCGGCGTCGCGATCATCAACGCCGCCGAGAAGGACGGCTCGCTGAAGCCGGGCGGAACCATCGTCGAAGCCACCAGCGGTAACACGGGTATCGCCCTCGCTATGGTCGGCGCCGCCCGCGGCTACACGGTCATTCTGGCTATGCCGGAGACTATGAGCAAGGAACGCCGCGTCATGATGCGCGCTTATGGCGCCGAAATTGTGCTGACGACTGGTGCCGACGGCATGCGCGGCGCGGTCGAGAAGGCCGCCGAGATCGTCGCGAACACGCCGGGCGCGGTTCTGGCCAGCCAGTTCACAAATCCGGCCAACCCGGCCATCCACCGCGCCACCACCGGCCCGGAAATCTGGAATGACACCGAGGGTGCCGTTGACATTCTCGTCGCGGGCATCGGTACCGGCGGAACGCTTTCCGGCACCGGCGGGTACCTCAAAGACCAGAAGCCGGGTCTCAAGGTTGTCGGCGTCGAGCCGATCGACTCCCCCATTCTCACCGGCGGCAAGCCCGGCCCGCACAAAATTCAGGGCCTCGGCGCGAACTTCGTTCCGGAAACCCTGAACCGCGAGGTCTACGACTCGATCACCGATGTGACCCTGGCCGACTCGCTCGCGACGGCGCGTTCACTCGGCACCGATGAGGGCATCCTCGGCGGTATCTCCGGCGGTGCCGCTGTCTGGGCTGCGCTCGAGCAGGCAAAACTCCCCGAGAACGCTGGCAAGACCATCGTCGTGATTGTTCCCGGCTTCGGCGAGCGGTACATTTCGACGGTGCTGTACGAAGACCTGCTGGACTAAGAGAACGCTGTCTGCCCTTCAATGAATCCCTTACGGCGCCTCCGCGAAGACATCGCGGCTGCGCGCACCCACGACCCCGCCGCGCGCAGCAACACCGAGGTTTTTCTGGCCTACAGCGGGCTGCACGCGGTCTGGTCGTATCGGGTCGCTAACCGGTTATGGCGCGCCGGGCTGCACCTGCCCGCTCGTCTGCTGTCCCAGGTGACCCGGTTTCTAACCGGGATTGAGATTCATCCGGGCGCGACCATCGGCCGCCGGTTGTTCATCGACCACGGCATGGGCGTCGTGATCGGTGAGACGGCAATTCTCGGCGACGATGTCATGCTGTACCACGCGGTGACGCTGGGCGGCAAGAGCCGTCACGGGCATGCGCGCGGGGTGCGGCGGCATCCGTTTCTGGAAGACGGTGTCACGGTGGGGGCCGGCGCCAAGGTTCTCGGCCCGATCACGATCGGTGCCTGGAGCACGATCGGCTCCAACGCCGTAGTGACCAAGGGCGCTCCACCGCGGTCGCTGCTCGTGGGCGTGCCGGCGACGATTCGTCCGCAAACCCCCGCTACGGTCGAGTCCGCGCGCGGCGGCACCCTCGAACCCGAGTACTACCTCTAGTCGGTCGCAACTGCGGACGGCGCCCAGGCCCCGTCCACGTAGAGGTTACTCGGGGTCGCCCAGCTCGGCCAGGCGGGTTTCCTCGTCGGCGTGGATGCAGGAGTCGATGACGGGGCCGAGGGCTCCGTTCATGACCGCGTCGAGGTTATACGCCTTATAACCGGTGCGGTGATCGGCGATGCGGTTCTCCGGAAAGTTGTACGTGCGGATGCGCTCTGAGCGGTCCATCGTACGAATCTGTCCCTTGCGCACGAGCGACGCTGCCGCGTCGATCTCTTCCTGCTGACGGGCCAGAACGCGGGCGCGCAGCACGCGCATGCCGGCTTCCTTGTTCTGCAGCTGCGACTTCTCGTTCTGCATGGCCACCACGATTCCGGTGGGAAGGTGGGTGATGCGCACGGCAGAGTCGGTGGTGTTGACCGACTGCCCGCCAGGACCGCTCGACCGATACACGTCGATCTTGAGGTCGTTCGGGTGCAGCTCGACTTCTTCGGGCTCGTCGACCTCGGGGAAGACGAGCACGCCGGCCGCTGAGGTGTGGATGCGTCCCTGCGACTCGGTGGCCGGCACGCGCTGAACGCGGTGCACACCCCCCTCGTACTTGAGGTGCGCCCACACGCCTTCGGCCGGGTCGCTCGAAAAGCCCTTGATGGCGAGCTGAATGTCTTTGATACCGCCGAGGTCGCTCGAGGTCTGCTCGATGATCTCGGTTTTCCAGCGGTTCGACTCGGCGTAGTGCAGGTACATGCGCAGCAGATCGGCGGCGAACAGTGCCGATTCGGCGCCGCCCTCCCCCATCTTGATCTCCATGATCACGTCGCGGGCGTCGAGTTCGTCGCGCGGGATCAGCAGACGGCGCAGCTTTTCAGCCGTGACGTCCAGCTGTTCGACGAGGTCCGGGATCTCTTCGGCGAAGGCAGCGTCTTCGTCGGCGAGCTCACGAGCGGCCTCGAGGTTGTCTTCAACCTCTTTCCACTCGTGGTACGCCGCGATGATGCGACTCAACTCGGCGTAGCGCCGGTTGACCTTCTTCGAACGGGCCGGATTCGCGTGCAGCTCCGGATCCGCCAACTGCGACTGCAGGTCGTCGTGCTCGGCCAGCAGCGTGAGGACGGATTCGAACATTACTTGTCCTTGTCTGACCCGTTCAGGGTCGGCATCGACTTCTGAACCTGCATGAGAAATTCAACGTTCGACGCGGTCTCCTTGAGACGGCCGAGGATGAGCTCAAGCGCCTGCTGCTGTTCGAGCCCGGCGAGGGCGCGGCGCAGCTTCCAGGTGACCTTGACTTCATCGGCGCTCATCAGCATTTCTTCGCGGCGGGTGCCCGAGGCGTTCACATCGACGGCCGGGAAAATTCGCTTGTCGGCGAGCTGACGCGACAGGCGTAGTTCCATATTGCCGGTGCCCTTGAACTCCTCGAAGATGACCTCGTCCATTTTGGAGCCGGTCTCCACCAGCGCGGAAGCGAGGATGGTGAGTGAGCCGCCATTCTCGATGTTGCGTGCCGCACCGAAGAAACGCTTCGGCGGGTACAGAGCGGATGCGTCAACGCCACCAGAGAGGATGCGGCCAGAGGCCGGGGCCACGAGGTTGTAGGCGCGGCCGAGGCGGGTGATCGAGTCGAGCAGCACGACGACGTCGTGGCCCAGCTCGACCAGACGCTTGGCACGCTCGATGGCGAGCTCGGCGACAACGGTGTGGTCTTCGGCCGGGCGGTCGAAGGTGGAGGCGATGACCTCACCCTTGACCGTGCGCTGCATGTCGGTGACCTCTTCGGGACGCTCGTCGACCAGTACGACCATGAGGTGGACCTCGGGGTTGTTGGTGGCGATGGCGTTCGCGATCTGCTGCATGACGATGGTCTTACCGGCCTTCGGCGGTGCGACGATCAGGCCACGCTGGCCCTTGCCGATCGGGGCGACGAGGTCGATGATGCGCTGCGTGAGCTTGCCCGGCTCGGTCTCGAGGCGCAGGCGCTCGGTCGGGTACAGCGGGGTCAGCTTGTGGAAGTCGACGCGGGCCGCGGCCTCTTCAACGGTCTGGCCGTTGATGGAGTCGACCTTGACGATGGCGTTGTACTTCTGACGACCGGACTGGTCACCCTCGTGCGGCTGACGGATGGAGCCGACGACGGCGTCACCCTTGCGCAGGTTGTACTTCTTGACCTGGCCGAGCGAGACATACACGTCGCTCGCGCCCGGCAGGTAACCGGACGTGCGCACGAACGCGTAATTGTCGAGCACGTCGAGAATACCGGCGACGGGAATGAGTACGTCGTCGTCGTTGACCTCGGGTTCGAAGTCATCGCCCTGGTTCGGGCCGCGACGCTTGCGGTCGCGGTACCGGTTGCGGTTGCCGCGGCCGTTCAGGTCGTCGTCGAGCTGGTTGCGGTCCTGGCCGCGGTCATTCTGGACCTGATTGCGGTCCTGTCCACGCTCGTTCTGACCCTGGTTGCGGTCCTGGCCACGCTCGTTCTGACCCTGGTTGCGGTCCTGGCCACGCTCGTTCTGACCCTGGTTGCGGTCCTGGCCACGCTCGTTCTGACCCTGGTTGCGGTCCTGGCCACGCTCGTTCTGACCCTGGTTACGGTCGGCCTGGGCCTGCGCGCGCTCCTGGTTGCGCTCATTGCGAGCCTGACGCTGGCTCTGTGCCCGCGTCATTCCCTCGTCGTTGGTGCCGTTCTGGTTGCGGTCGTTCTGACCACGGTCGTTCTGGGCGCTCTGATTCTGGGCGTTCTGGTCGCCCTGGTTGCGGTCGGCGCCCTGCGCACGGTCGCCACCGCGGCTGCGGCTACGACTACGGCCCTGACGCGGTGCACCGGAATCGTTCTGCTGATCATTCGACTGGTCGTTCAACTCGTCGGTTGATTCGACCGACGCGTCGGGTGCGACCTCTGCAGAATCGGCGACACCGTCAGACTCAGCGGGCGTCTCATCCGGTACGACAGCGGTGGTGCGCTGCGACGACGCACGCCGGGACGGACGGCGAGTGGATGCCGCGACCTCAACGGGTGCATCGGCCGCCGCGTCAGCGGAGTCGGCAACCACAGCGGCGGCGTCATCGAGGAGCACCGGTGCGACCTGCACGCGCTTGCGTGCCTGGCGAACCGGCTTGTCAGCATCCGCTCTGGTGGGAGCAGCGTCGTCGACTACGGGAGCAACGGTGGTGGACGTCACAACGCCGCGGGCGTTACGAGCGATGCGCGAGCCGGCCGCCGGAGCGTCGGGCAGGATGATGCCGAATCCGGTGCTGGCGTCGGCATTGACGTGGGACTTGGCGGGAGCAGCGGTGGCGGTACTGGCACGACGCGGTGCACGCTTGCGGGGAGCCGTTTCGAGTGCCTCGGCGAGGCTCTCGATCGGTGCGATCTCGGGGGCGGCCTCGACAGGGGCAGCCTCAACGACGGGCGCGTCGGCGGGAGCAGCGGCGCTCGTGCCGGACTGAGCCGTTTGGATTGCCTCCACAAGTTCGCCTTTACGAAGTTTGGAAGCGCCGGGGATTTTCAGTTCAAGGGCCAGAGCCTGAAGCTCGGACACGCGAAGAGTACTCAGACGGGGAAGATCCGAGCCAGCGGCGCGGAGGTTGACATCAGTCACGAAGGGGGTTCCTTTCCCCTGCCGAACAAAGATTCAGGTCAGGAGAGATGTATGCAGCGAGAATTGCGCTGCGGGTGATCCAATCCGACAAATGGAGGGGATTGGTGTAAACACCCACCGCTACGCAGAAATTCACAATAACAGTGAGGTACAGGGAATGCACCGGAGAAGATGTCGCTCAAGGCGGTTTCTATCGGGTGCACAACAACCATAGCATCCCGGAGCCAGTCGCTTCGACAGCCCGAGGACCGGCCGAGCCGACGCGCGCCGCGGAGGCCGACTCGACTCGACTGCTCGCTACGCCGCGGTCTCCGCCGTCGTCTCCCCCGCGTTGTCCGCCGTGAGCGGATGCACGGTGGCACCCTGAACGTCGACGGCGAGCATGAGTGCTCGCCACGGGGTATCAGAGTTGCTGGCCACGAGTTCGGCAGCCACCAGGCGCTGGCTCGGGTCGCTCGCCAACACCAGAATGGATGGTCCGGCACCGGACACGACGGCAGCGAAGCCGGCCGCGCGCAACAGGGTGATCAGCTTGTTCGTCTCCGGCATCGCCGCGGCACGGTAGCTCTGGTGCAGTTTGTCCTCGGTCGCGGCGAGCAGCAACTCCGGGCTCTGGATGAGCGCGGCGATCAGCAGTGCCGAACGCGACAGGTTGAATACGGCGTCTTCGTGCGGCACCGAGGTAGGTTGCAGGCTGCGCGCGAGCGCAGTGGACATCTCCTGCTCGGGCACAAAGACGAGCGGCTTGACGCCGCGGTGCACCATGAGTTTCTTGTGGCGCGGGCCTTCCGGCGTCGTCCACGCAATGGTCAGGCCACCGAACAGAGCGGGCGCCACGTTGTCGGGGTGCCCTTCCATCTCGGTGGCGAGCACAAGCAGCATCTCGGCGTCGATGTCGACGATGCCCTCGAGCAGGCCCTTGGCCGCCATGATGCCCGACACAATGGCAGCACCGGAGGAACCGAGGCCGCGCCCGTGCGGGATGACGTTGTGCGCGACGATGTCAAGCCCGGGCATAGCCTGGCCAACAGCGTTGAAGGTGTGGATGATGGCCCGTACGACGAGGTTGGTCTCGTCGGTGGGAACCAAACCGGCACCGACACCGTGCACCTCGACGAGCACGCCGGGTTCGCTCCGCACGGTCACCTCGAGCTGGTCGTACTTGGCCAACGCCAGACCGAGCGTGTCAAAGCCGGGGCCGAGGTTGGCCGTCGTAGCCGGAACCTGCACCGAGACAGCGCGGCCGATCAACGAGACAGGGCTGCTCATGCCTTGGCCAGGCCGAGCACGCTCGCGATTTCGGCGGTATCGATCGGAACAATTGTGGGCAACACATCGGAGCCGTCGGCGGTGCGGAGCGCCCACTGCGGGTCTTTCAAACCGTGTCCGGTGACCGTGATGACCACGGTCGCGCCCTTCGGAATGAATCCGGCTTCGGCACGCTCGAGCAGGCCGGCGACGCCGATAGCGGATGCCGGTTCCACGAAGATGCCGACCTCGGCCGAGAGAATGCGGTGGGCTTCGAGAATCTTCGCGTCGGTGATGGCGCCGAAGTAGCCGTCGCTCTGCTCACGGGCGTTCAGCGCGAGGTCCCACGATGCCGGGTTGCCGATGCGGATGGCGCTCGCGATGGTGTCGGGGTTCTCGACGCGGTGGCCAAGCACGATCGGGGCGCTACCCGAGGCCTGGAAGCCGAACATGCGCGGCAGCTTCGTGGTGGCGCCGCGGGCGACCTCTTCGCTGTAGCCGCGAAAGTACGCGGTGTAGTTGCCGGCGTTGCCGACCGGAACGAACTGAAAGTCGGGGGCGTCACCGAGTACTTCGACGACCTCGAAGGCTGCGGTCTTCTGGCCTTCGATGCGGTCGGGGTTGACCGAGTTGACCAGGTGCACCGGGTAGTTGGTGGCGAGATCGCGGGCGATGTCGAGGCAGTCATCGAAGTTGCCCTGCACCTGCAGCAGCTGGGCATTGTGCGCGACGGCCTGGCTGAGCTTGCCCATGGCGATCTTGCCTTCCGGCACGAGCACGGCGGCAGTGATGCCGGCGTGGGTGGCGTAGGCGGCAGCGGAGGCGCTGGTGTTGCCGGTCGAGGCGCAGATGACGGCTTTCGCACCGTCTTCCATGGCCTTGGAGATGGCCATGGTCATACCGCGGTCCTTGAACGACCCGGTCGGGTTCATTCCCTCAAACTTGATCCAGACCTTCGCGCCGGTGCGCGCGGAGAGCGCGGCGGCCGGAATGAGCGGCGTTCCACCCTCACCCAGGGTGATGATCGGGGTCGCGGCCGAGATGTTCAGTCGGTCGGAGTATTCGTTCAGCACGCCCCGCCACTGGCGGCTGACGATCGCCGCGGGGTTGGTCAGGCTGGCACTGGTCTCGCTTGGGCTAAACATCAGACTCCTTCAACTCTCAAAACGGATGCGACTTCGCTGACAACACTGTTGGTGGCCAGGTCCTGCACGGTGGCGGCGAGTGCGGCCTCCGTTGCGTCATGGGTCCCGATAACTAGGGTAGCCGTGGCCGAGCGCGCCGCACGACTCTTCGTTGCCATCACGGCCGGCGTCATGGACTGTTCCACGAGCGCCAGCGACACCTTGCGCTTGCTGAACACGCTCGCGATGGTCGCGAGCACGCCGGGTTCGTCGGTCACTTCGAGGGTCACGGCATAGCGGGTGGTGACCCGGCCGATGTCGAAAACGGGCAGTTCGGCGTAGCTCGACGCGGCCACTCCCGGCCCGCCGGCGACGTGACGCCGGGCGATCGAGACGACGTCGCCGAGAACGGCAGAGGCCGTCTCAACTCCCCCGGCGCCAGCGCCATAGAACATGAGGCTGCCGGCGGATTCCGCCTCGACGAAGACGGCGTTGTTGGCGCCGTGCACGGAGGCCAGCGGATGACTGCGCGGAACCATCGCCGGGTAGACCCGCGCCGACACCCCGTCGACCCCGTTTTCATCGGTGACGCGCTCGCAAATGGCCAGCAGCTTCACGACATAGCCGGCCTTGCGGGCTGATTCGATCTGCGCCGGCGTGACCTGCGTGATGCCCTCGCGATAAACGGATGCCAGCGGCACCGTCGTGTGGAACGCCAGACTCGCCAGAATGGCCGCCTTCTGCGCCGCGTCGAAGCCGCCGATGTCCGCGGTCGGATCGGCCTCTGCGTAACCGAGCGCGGTGGCCTCGGCCAGCGCGTCCTCGAGACTGGACCCTTCGGTATCCATCCGGTCGAGAATGAAGTTCGTGGTGCCGTTGACGATACCAAGGATGCGCTTCACCTGGTCGCCGGCGAGGCTTTCCCGCAGCGGACGCACGATGGGAATTGCCCCGGCGACGGCGGCCTCGTAGTTGATCTGGGCGCCGACCTGGTTCCCGGCGGCGAACAGCTCGGGTCCGTGGAGGGCGAGCAGCGCCTTGTTGGCGGTGACAACATCCGCTCCACTGCTGACCGCGAGCAGAATGTAGCTGCGGGCCGGCTCGATGCCGCCCATGAGTTCAATGACGATGTCAGCACCGAGAATGAGTTCTTCAGCGTTGGTTGTGAATAGTTCGCGCGGCAGGTCGACGGTGCGTTCCGCGTTCACATCGCGAACCGCGATGCCGACCAGTTCCAAGGTCGCGCCGACCCGGTTGGCAAGCTCAGGGCCCTGTTCGAGGAGCAGGCGGGCTACCTGGGCGCCGACGGATCCACCGCCGAGGAGGGCGACGCGGAGATTGCGGTATTCGATCTTCAAGATTCTCCTCCGTTGGTGGGCGGCATGGCCCCGGTGTCCCGCGCGAGCAGGTCGGCAATCGTTTCGCCGCGCACCAGAACACGCGCTGTGCCATTGCGCACAGCGACGACGGGCGCGCGGCCCTGATAGTTGTAGTTGTTGGACAGTGCCCAGCAGTAGGCGCCGGTGGCGGGCACGGCGAGCAGGTCGCCTGGGGTCACGTCCCCGGGCAGATAGTCAGCGTCGACGACGATGTCGCCGCTCTCGCAGTGTTTGCCGGCGATACGCACGAGCACCGGAGGTTCGGTCGACGTACGGTCGGCGAGGCGTACGGCATAGTCGGCGCCGTAGAGGGCGGGGCGCACGTTGTCGCTCATGCCGCCATCGACGCTGACATAGAGCCGCTGCGTACCCGAGACGTCGACGGCCTTGGTCGTGCCGACCCGGTACAGGCTCACGCCGGAGCGACCAATGATGACCCGGCCGGGTTCGAAAGCCACGACCGGCAGCGGGATGCCCAGCCGATCGCACTCGGCGGCGACGATGTCGGCCAGGGCTCGAGCGAGTTCGCGAATCGGAGTGGGTTCGTCGGCGCTCGTGTAGGCGATACCGAAGCCGCCGCCCAGGTTCAGCTCCGGCACCGGACCATCCGCCAGCAGGGCGGCGTGCAGCTCGAGCAGACGTGCGGCCGACTCGGCGAATCCGTCGGCGCCGAAGATCTGCGACCCGATATGGCAGTGCAGACCGACGAAATTGAGCGCCGGTTCAGCGCGAATCAGCGCGACCAGTCTGGGGGCGTCACTGAGCACGATGCCGAATTTCTGGTCTTCGTGCGAGGTGGCCAGAAAGTCGTGGGTGTGCGCGTGCACGCCGCTGTTCACGCGCAGACGCACGTTCTGCACGCGGCCGTTGCGGGCTGCCGCTTCGGCGACGCGGCCGATTTCGACCTCGCTGTCGATCACGATCGTGCCGACACCGACCCGGGTGGCCTCATCGAGTTCGGCCAGGGATTTGTTATTGCCGTGAAATCCGAGCCGGGCCGGGTCCGCGCCGCCGGCCAGCGCGACGGCGAGTTCGCCGCCGCTGCACACGTCGATGTTGAGGCCGGCGGCGGTCATCCAGCGCACGATCTCGGTGGAGAGAAAGGCTTTGCCGGCGTAGTACACCTTGGCGCTTGTGCCGATGCGTGCGAACTCGGTCTGGAACACGGCGAGCAGCTCGGCGGCGCGGGAGCGGGCATCCGTTTCGTCGATGACATAGAGAGGGGTGCCGAATTCGGCGGCGAGGGCCGTGGCACTCACTCCGCCGAGCACGAGCTCGCCGGTGCCGCTGCGAATGGTCGAGGTCGGCCAGAGTCCGGGGGCGAGCGCGTTGGCGTCGGCGGGAATGTGCAGCCAGTCGGGTGCCAGTGGGTTGGACGAGCCGTCCGAGGGATCAAGTGTCACGGGAAGTACCTCACGAGAGTCGAAGGGGAATCTCAGCGAGCGAACCCGGATTGGTCCCTGAAGCCGGAAAATGAGCCAGCCCGCGAATGGGGCGTGCCTGACTGGATTCTACCGCCGCAGGTGGCGAGGTTCGAATTAGCCGGAGCAGGTGCCGAGGGTGGTCAGCGACTGCCGGGTGAGCATAAGCGTGCTCGACTCCAGCGTAACGCGTGCCCGCTCGGGAGAAATGTCGACACCGTTCAGTTCGACGCCTTCGGGCAGGTACCCAGCGACGCAGACGCTGATGGGCGCCTGCTGGAGAATCAGATTGACCAGGGGTGTCGCATCGATGTCGCCGACGCCGCTTGTGACGGTGGCTTCGGTGGGCGCGATGTTCACTGTGTCACCGGCGGCGGTTGCCGTGGCGGTGGCGCTGTAGCCCACGTTGAACTCGAACAATTTCACCGTGCCGGTGTAGGTGACGACGCCGGCACCGAGGGCCATTACGGCATCAGCCGGAGCCGTGCCGGAGGCCTGAACCAGCTGGTTGAGCGCGGCCTGGTCCACGTCGAGGGTGGCGGTAAGCGAGCCGATGGCCTTGGCGGTGTTGGTCGACACATCACGAGCCACGACGTGAACGGATGCCGGCACGCCGTCTACCGTGAGGCTGGGTGCGGTCAGTTCCACCTGGTCGAAGCTGCCGGCGATGAACTGGGCGATCACCGAGGTGCCGCCGATGGTGACGGTGACGTCACCGGTCACCGAGGCGGGCATGCTCTTGGTGATTTCTTTCTCAGCGGTGTCCTGCGCGAAGGCGCGCAGCCCGCCATCTACCAGAAAGTAGGCGACGACGAGCAACACGGCGAGCACGCCCACGATGATCAGCGGAACGAGGCCACGACGTTTGGTTCTGGCCATGATCACATGCGCTCCGGGGCAGTGACGCCGAGCAGGCCGAGGCCGTTGCGAATCACCTGGCCGGTGGCGTCGTTGAGCCACAGGCGGGTACGGTGCAGGTCGGTGACCGGTTCGTCGCCGAGCGGAATGACCCGGCAGTTGTCGTACCAGCGGTGGTAGTAGCCGGCGACCTCTTCGATGTAGCGGGCCACGCGGTGCGGCTCGCGTAGTTCGGCGGCCTGGGCGACGATGCGCGGGTACTCCTGCAGCACGCCGAGCAGCGCGGATTCGCTGTCGTGCACGAGCAGCTCGGGGGCGAAGACAGTGCGTTCGACGCCGCTCGCGGTGGCATTGCGCGCCACCGCCGACGTACGGGCATGGGCGTATTGCACGTAGAAGACCGGGTTGTCGTTGGTGCGTTTGCCGAGCAGGTCGAGGTCGATGTCGAGCTGCGAGTCGCTGTTCGAGCGCACCAGCGCATACCGGCCGGCATCGACCCCGACCGCGTCGACGAGGTCGTCGAGGGTGACGATGGTGCCGGCGCGCTTCGACATGCGCACCGGTTCGCCGTCTTTGAGCAGGTTGACCATCTGGCCGATCAGAATCTGCAGGTTCACGCCCGGCTCGTCGCCGAAGGCTGAGACCATCGCCATCATGCGGCCGACATAACCGTGGTGGTCGGCGCCGAGCATGATCAGGCACTGGTCGAAACCACGCTCACGCTTGTCGAGGTAGTAGCCGAGGTCCCCCGAAATGTAGGCCGGTTCACCGTTGGAACGGATGATGACCCGGTCACGATCATCGCCGAAGGTGGTCGTGCGCAGCCAGATGGCGCCATCCGCTTCGAAGATGTGGCCCTGTTCGCGCAGGCGATCGATGGCACGGTTGACGGCGCCGGATTCGTGCAGGGAGTCTTCGTGAAAGTACACGTCGAAGTCCACGCCGAAGCCGTGCAGCTTCTCTTTGATCTCGGTGAACATGAGGTCGACGCCGATGGAGCGGAACACCTCCTGCTGTTCCTCGCGGGGCAGGGCCGCGACGTCGCCGTCGTACTTCGCGAGCACGTTGGCGGCGATGTCGCCGATGTAGGCTCCTCCGTAGCCATCTTCCGGGGTGGGCTCGCCGAGGTAGCTGGCCAGCACGCTGCGGGCGAAGCGGTCGATCTGCGAACCGTGGTCGTTGAAGTAGTACTCGCGGGTGACGTCGGCGCCCTCGGCCTTGAGCACGCGAGCGAGGCTGTCGCCGACGGCGGCCCAGCGCACACCGCCCATGTGGATCGGTCCGGTGGGGTTGGCCGAGACGAATTCGAGGTTGATCTTGAGACCGTCGTAGAGGTGACCGGTGCCGTAGGCGTCGCCGAGGGTCACGATGGTCTGCGCGAGTGCGCCGGCCGCCGCCGCTTCGAGGCGAATGTTGATGAAACCGGGGCCGGCGATTTCAACGGATGCCACATCGCTCAGCTGTTCGAGACCGGCAGCCAGTTCGGCGGCGATTTCTCGCGGCTTGGCGCCAAGGGGCTTGGCGATCTTGAGCGCGATGCTCGAGGCCCAGTCGCCGTGGTCGCGGTTGCGTGGGCGTTCGACAGCGACGTCGGCGAGGGTGAGTCCGAGGTCTACCCCAACAGTGTCAGCCTCACGTCGGCGCTCGCTGACGTCGAGAATGAGGTCAAACAGGGACTGGGAGAGTTCGGCAGGAGTCACCGGTCAATCGTACCGGCCCCTCCTGTTGGTAAGGTCAACGCGTGACTGATACACGCGTCTACCCCACTCTCGTTCGTTCCACTCGTGGCCGGGCGAGCGTCCTGCTCGCCGCTGGCACGCTGTTCGCCCTCGTTCTGACCGGGTGCAGTGGTGGCGCCGAGCCGAAGCCCACGGATTCTGCGACCGCAACGAGTGGGGCATCCGCTGACCCCACCGAGAGCGCTGCGCCGTCATCGTCTCCGACGCCGGAAGCGACCGGATCCGCGATCACGCAGACCTGTGGCGACCTGCTCACCCTGCAGGATGTCTACGATTTCAACCCCAACTATGGCACCGCTCCCGACTACTCGCCGAGTGCCGGCAGTCTGGGCGAGACCGCCGCAACATACAACGGCCTGACCTGCGGCTGGTCAAACCAGACCAGCGGCGAGCTCATCGAGATCTCGGTCGTGGCCCCCAACGATGTGCTGATGACCACGCTCAAGCATCAAGCGGATGCCGATAGCCAGGCCGTTCCCAGCTACGGCACCCCGCCGGCTGTGGACGGCTTCTTCACCTATGCCGGTGGCGTCGGTCAAGCACAGGTCTTCACGGAAAAGTACTGGGTCACTCTCAGCACCGCCGCGTTCTTCGAGCCCGGCGATGCCGAGCCCCTCATCTCGACGGTGCTCTCGCACCTCGGCTAGCAGATTTTGTCGGCTGGCCCGTGGTGGGTCTTGGCAGCCGGGGCATGATGCTAACCTTGAACCACCCTGGCCCCCATAGCTCAGGGGATAGAGCACTGCCCTCCGGAGGCAGGGGCGGCAGTTCGAATCTGCCTGGGGGCACACTTGTAAAATCCGCGTAATCACGCGGATCTGGATCTTTTTGGCGCTGGTGCAGATGTCGGGATTTCATCGTTTGCCCACATTTTGCCCACATTCATTTTAACAATGACCTGATTCAGCGCTGCTGCAACGCTGTCTCAGTCCGCGTCGAAGAGGTCACTGTAGGTGAACCGTTACCCGCGCTATGCGCTTCGACCGACTTGGCCAAGGCTGCAACTTGAGCGTGCGAAAAAAACCGCTTCTGCGACTTGGAGATTTTGGGCAGTTTGAGGCGTTGAGCAGGACTGGCTGCGAGGCGACCATTATCGACGCGAGCTGCAAGGCGCCGGAAAGCACGTTGACGATCTTTCGGACCGATGCCGGTTCTTGTTTAACACTGAGTCCGCTCGCCCACTGCTGGATTTGAAGCCGCTCGAGGTCTCCCAAGGCGATGCGCCCCAGCTCGGGAACAATGTGATTGCGAATCGCGCCGTTTACGCGATCAAGAGTGGATGAGCGCAGGTCCGAGCGGCTGGCCAGCATACCTGCGCACCCGCCGTCGGACTAGGTTGGAGAACGCATCGATCTAAAAAGGCTTTGAGGCCGAGGAGTGTTGAGAGGGAGCCGCGTGTCCACCTACATCAGCATTGCCGTTCTGCTCGCAGTCGCGCTGCTGACAGTCGGCGGCCTCTACCTGGTGGCGCGGTACACCGCGGTGGCCCCCGACCCACTTGAACGGTGGCCGTTCCTTTCCGGCTGGGAGCCGGAGGAACATGCTCTGTCCCGCTACCACGCCAGGTGGTACCCGTTGACCCTGCTTTTTCTGGCCTTTGACGTGGAGATGCTCTTCATGTATCCCTGGGCGCTGGTCGTCGCAAAAGACGGAATCGGCGCCGTCGTGGAGATGTTCGTCTTTCTCGGTGTGCTCATGGTCGGTGTCGTCTGGGCCTGGCGAGAGGGTGCGCTGCGGTGGGTCTAAGAAGCAGCATGACGGGACACGCCACCCGCAGAGTGCACGTGCTGGTGCTGGAAGTTCCCGGCTGGGGCGAGACCCGAATGCGCGTAGAGGCGGAGCTAGCCCGTCGGGGCTGGGCGCCGGCGACATCCCCAGCGGATGCCGACGTTCTGCTGGTCTGCGGGGAACCTGGACAGGAACTCGAGTCCGTGTGCGCTCGCCTCTGGTCACAGCTTCCCGGTCCACGGGTACGCGCGGCGGTGATCACCGCAAGCGATGTTGCCTCGACTCTCGAGCGTGCCGTGGGTGAGCTCCTCGATGACGCCAGACAGCAGAGCGATGCGCGAACCCGCTCGCGCCAGCCGGCAGAAGCACACGCCGAGCACGCGGCGCCTGGTGGCAGCGGCGAATCGACCGACCATGACATGGACATGGACATGGATATGGATATGGATATGGACATGCCCATGCCGGGAGGGATTCCTCTCGCGAATGGCGCACCCGATCGCGACGGCCTCGAGATGGATGTGCTTCACGTTCCTCTTGGCCCGGTACTCCCCCACTGGCCGGCCGGGCTCGTTGTGCGTTGCGTGCTCCAAGGTGATGTGATCGTCAGCGCCAAGGCAGAAATCCTTCCCGCGGCCGCGCAATCGAGTCGTGACGGCCGTGTCGCGGGTGACAGCCTCCGGTTGGCGGACAACGAACGACGACGGGCGATCATTCGCCGTTCTGATGCTGCGGCGTCGGTGCTTGCTTTGGCCGGGTGGTCGTTCGCGGCAGGCCGCGCCCGAAGGATTCGCGACGCCGTGGCGTCGGGCACGGCACTGCTCGACGTGGCCGCCGACCTCGACAAGCTTGCGCAGAGCGTCGGCCGCTCCTGGACTCTGCGTTGGACGCTAAAAGGCATCACGGTCGGTGACACACTCGTCTACGCGGAAGACGGGATGGGGCAGAGCGGATCCGAGACGGTACGAGGCCGCCTCATCGGCTGGCTCGACGAGACGCGACGCATTGCCCGAGACGACACGGCTGAAGGAGCGTGCGGGCTACAGGACACCTTGTCGTTGCAGCGCAGCTGGCTGAGCGAGATCCCGCGGCTGCTCAACGGCACGGATATCGCAACTGCGCGGCTCATCATTGCCGCTCTGGCAATCGAGACGACCCCCGTCACTCAGACTCCACAGTCGCGCGCATGAGTGACAAAGCATGATTGACATCGTCGAGGTGAATCCTGTCTGGGCTCTGTTGGCTCCGGCCTTACTCGGCGTTCTCGCCCTGGCCGGAGCCGCGCTCAATGGGATCCTCGTCTCGCGCGCCGAGGGCCGGTCGTTCCGTTCGGGAGCAGCCATCCCGGTGTTCGAGATCGCCCGTCTGATGCGCCAGCGACGTCGCACGACCGTCGCGGCCGATGTTCTCCTCTGGCGCATCGGCTGCGCCGGCCTCGTGGTGATCGCGGTGCTGAAGACCGCGGTAATCCCGATGGGTCCGTGGGTTCTGGCCGATATACCGGTCGGGGTTGTCTGGTTCAACACAATGGACGTTCTGGTGTGGGCGCTCGTGTGGCTGATCGGCTGGGGTGCCAACAGCGCCCACTCGCTGGTGGGCGGCTACCGGTTTCTCGCACAGGCCGTCTCCTATGAGTTGCCGCTGATGTTCGCACTGGTCACCCCCGCCGTCGCAGCGCATAGCCTGCGCGTGAGCGATGTAGTTGCCGCGCAACAGGAGCTGTGGTTCATCGTCTGGATGCCCATCGCCTTCGTCGTCTTCTGCCTAAGCGTCGTCGCCTTTTCCAACTGGGGCCCTTTTGCGACATCCGCGAGCGGTGACATCGCGGGCGGGATCCTGACCGAAGTATCCGGCGTGGACCGCCTGCTGATTCTCGCGGGACGCTATGCGCTGCTCACGACAGGCGCAGCGTTCGCCGTTGCCCTCTTTCTCGGCGGTGGGGCCGGTCCGCTGCTGCCGAGTTGGCTGTGGACGCTCGTGAAAACCCTGCTGGTGCTTGCGGCGTTCGTCACCCTGCGGCATCGTATGCCGGCAGTGCGTCCCGAACGCCTCGCTGAAGTCGCCTGGATAGTCGTGTTGCCGGCGGTATTGCTGCAGACGCTCGTTGTCTCCATCGTCGTCGCGGTGAGGGGCTGAGGATGCTGTCGGTCATTGTTTTTTCCGCGTTGGCGATCATCGCGCTCGCCTCGGGAATCGCCGTCTTCCGCGTCGACTCCATGGCGCGGGCAACCTACGCCCTGGCTGTGTCGTTCGTCGCCGTCGGCGTGATGTTGCTGATGTTTAATCTCGACTACATCGGCGTCATTACGATTCTCATGATGGTGATGGAGATGGCCATCATGGCGATCTACATGATCATGTTCATGGGGATGAACCCTGCCCTCATGCCCATGAGCATGGTGCATAACAAACGATGGTCGGCGATCCTCGCCGTTGGTACCTTTATTCTGCTGGCCGGTGGCGCACTATTCATCCCTTGGCCGGCGCGCAACGGTTCGCCGGCCGCCGACCTGACCGCATCTCTCGGCGAGGCAATCATGGGATCCAAGATGCTCGTGATGCTCACCGTGAGTCCGATCCTGTTCGCAACGATCGTCGCTGCCCTCGTGCTCGCGAACCCGCGAGGCCGCTACGATCGGTGGGGCGACGAGCTCGATCGTTCCGCTCCTGACGACCCACAGCAGGGAGGGTTGGGGCGATGACACTGCAGCTCGTTTTGATCGCCGCCGCGGCACTGTTCTGCGTCGGGCTCTACGGCGCGCTCTCCCAGCAAGTCGTCGTCATGGTCATGATGGGGCTGGAACTCATGCTCAACGGCGTCATCCTCGCGGTCGCCGCTTTTTGGTGGTTCCTGACACCGGTCCCGGACGGGCAGGTGCTCCTGCTCGTGGTGATCGCGGCGATGACCGTGGAAATGGCGATGGGGTTCGCCGTTGCCACTCTTCTGCATCGTTCCCGGGGATCAGATATGACTGACTCGGCAACGGACCTCGCCGGATGAGCGCCGCGACAGTAAACGCATTGGGTGTAACTGCGCTGTGGCTTCTGGTCAGTCTGCCTGCTCTGGCAGGAATTGCACTCTGCGTCACGGGGCGGCGTGCGAATCTTGTCGCCGTTCCGGTGTCGCTTGTCACCGCCAGCCTCACCGTGGCGTCGGCGTTCGTCGTAGCTTCCGTCCGCCCGTCCGTCGAAGTCCCATTCGTGGCCGGAGCCCGGTTCGGACTCGCCGTCGATGGGCTCTCGGCCTTGCTCGTACCGACGGTCGCGGTTATCACCCTCATGGTTTTGGTCTTCGCGGCCGCTGAGGGAACGGAATCGCCGGCGCGCTTTCATGGGCTGATGCTCATCTTTGCGGCGGCCGTTGCGGTGACGGCGACCGCCACCACGATTCCCGCTCTGCTGTTCGCTTGGGAGATCATGGGCGCCATGTCTTTCGCGCTGATTGGCTTCCGCTGGCGGGAGGACCACCGGGTCGGTGCCGGACTGACCGCGTTCATCACGACCAGGCTCGGCGACCTCGGCCTCTACCTCGCGGCCGGAGCCGCCTTGGCTGGCGGCGCAGGGTTGGGACTCGCTGACCTGGCTGCGGCTCCCTCTCCCTGGCGTCACATCATCGCCGCGGGAATTCTGATGGCCGCATTCGGCAAGGCAGCCCAACTGCCTTTCAGCTTCTGGCTCTCCCGGGCGATGGAAGGCCCAAGCCCGGTCAGCGCCCTCCTGCATTCGGCGGCGATGGTGGCGATGGGCGGCTACCTCCTGCTGCGACTGGCTCCGCTGCTGGAGGTCACCGGTTGGGCTGCGACGACCACAGCGTGGGTGGGGGCGCTGACCGCTCTGCTGCTCGGCGCGGTCGCCGTCGCCCAGCAGGACCTGAAACAGCTCCTGGCGGCATCGACTGCAGCGCAGCTCGGTTTCGTGGTGCTGGCTGCCGGCGTCGGCTCGGTGGCGGGCGGGACGACCCACCTCATCGCTCACGCTTCAACGAAAGCGCTCTTGTTTCTCGCGGCGGGCGCCTGGCTCGCGGCGCTCGGCACCAAGCAACTGCCAGCGCTCCGGGGCGCCGCCCGCCGCTGGCCGCTCGTCGGAGTGACGTTCGCCGTCGGCGCCCTGTCCCTGGCCGGAATAGCTCCTCTGGCCCTGTGGGCGACGAAGGATCAGCTGCTGGCCGGTGCCTTGAAAACCAGCCCGGCCCTGTATGTCGTGGGCTTGGCCGCCGCCGCACTCGCCGCAGCATATGCGGGCAAGGCTGTCATCATCGTCTGGAGCCACCCGCTGGCGAATGCCCGCGACGAGTACGACACCGAGCAGCGCGGCACGCGGCACATCGGCGCCTGGGAACGGGTGCCGCTTACCGTCCTGGCGGCGGGCGCGGCGCTCCTGGGAGTGCTCGCTCTGCCGCCGGTCGGCGGCTGGGTACGGGGTGTGCTCGGAGCAGAATCAGATCCGCGGCCAGGCGCCCTCGAACTGGTCGGCTCGGCCATTCTGGCACTTCTCGTGCTCGGTTTGGTGGCCTGGAAGCGGACGCCTCGGCCTTCCTGGGCCGCGAACTGGTTGGGGCTCGAGCGGATGACCCGGGTCGTGTTCGTTGACCCGGTGCTTCTTGTGAGCCAACGGCTCGCCCATTTCGATGACGCAGTGCTTGATCGCGGAATCCACACTGCGGCGCGTGCAGCGCTGCGCGGGGCCAGTCGACTCGGCCGGTTCGATGACCACGGGCTGGATGCGGCCGTGACTTTGGCTGCGCGCGGCAGTATCGTCACCGGTTCCGCGGTGGCCCGGGCAGACACCGCCGGTGTGGATGCGGCCGTTACGGCTATCGCCGGCGCCGCGCGCCGGTTCGGCGTGATCGCCCGGCGTCCCCAAACGGGCCAACTGCATCAGTATTACGCACAAATCACCGTCGTTCTCGCTGCCGCCGTAATCCTTCTCCTTGTTTTCCTTTTTCCTGTTATGAGGTAGTCCATGCTCAGTCTTGTCGTCTTCCTGCCGGTACTGACCGCGGTGATCCTCGTTGTCGTGCCCCGGGTTCCGGACCGGGCCGCCCGGTGGGCCTGGCTGGGGATCGCTCTTATCGATCTCGCGCTGCTGGTCGGAATGTGGATCGGCTTTGACAGCCCAAAACCTGGCGACCTCGCGTTCGAGGAACGGCTGCAGTGGATGCCGAGTGTTGGCAGTAGTTACCACGTCGGAGTGGACGGTCTGTCCCTGCCGTTGCTCACTCTCACCGCGGTGATCTTCGCCGCCTGCGCGGTCTATGCCCTCAGGGAGAACGACCGGCCCAGGCCGCAGGCCGCTCTCTTTCTGTTTCTCCAGTCGGCCTGCCTCGGCGTGTTCGCCGCGCAGGACCTGATCTTGTTCTTCGTCTTCTTCGACCTGTCACTCGTCGGCATGTACTTCGTCATCGCCGGCTGGGGCCACGGCAACGCTGCGCGCTCGGCCCTGAAGTTCTTCCTGTACACGTTCCTCGGGTCCCTCGCCCTGCTACTCGGTTTCATCGGCTTGTATCTTGGCGCCGACCCGCACACCTTCGATATGGTTGAGCTCGCCCAGTCTCCCCCCTTTCAAAACAACCCCGTTGCAGGGGGCTTCGTGCTCGCCGCCATCCTCATCGGCCTCGCGATCAAGACACCCACGTTTCCGTTCCACACCTGGCTACCGCCGGCTCACACCGATGCCCCCGCCATCGGCTCTGCCGTGCTGGCCGGCGTGCTACTGAAAATGGGCACCTACGGTTTCGTGCGCATCGCGATGCCCCTACTTCCCGACGCCTGGCGATCCTGGGCCTGGGTCATCATCGTCGTCGGCATCGTGTCGGTGCTCTATGGCGCCCTCGTTGCCCTGGCCCAGACCGACGTTAAACGGATGATCGCCTACACGTCGGTCAACCATATGGGCTACATCGTTGTGGCCGTCGGCGCCGCTGGCGTCGTCAGCGACAGCTCCGCCCAGGCGCAACAGCTCGCCGTGACCGGCGCCGTCGTGCAGATGGTCAGCCATGGCCTGATCACCAGCGCACTTTTTCTCCTCGCTGGCGTGCTGTACGAACGACGAAAGAGCTACGATCTCAACGCTTTCGGCGGGCTCGCGGCACCGGCACCCCGGTACGCGGCATTCTTCGCCGTCGCCGCATTCGCGTCCCTCGGACTGCCCGGCTTCAGCGGGTTCATCGCCGAATTCCAGATTTTCGCCGGCAGCATTGGAACCGTACCGCTGAGCCTGCTCGCACTCCCCGGCATCCTGATTACCGCGGCATTGTTTCTCCTCGCGTCGCAGCGTCTGCTCACGGGCACAACACGCGGGTTATCTACCGGGTTTAGCGACCTGAACACAAACGAGACACTCTCCATCGGCTCGCTGCTGGTTCTTTCGGTAGTCATCGGCGTGTTCCCGCGGTTCCTGCTTGACATCATCGAACCCGCAGCATCCGTCGTCGTCAACCTGGTCAGCCGTTAGTTGCCCGTGAACGTAGCACTGGACACTCTCGCCCTTTTGCCGGAAGTTTTCGTTCTCGGCGGGGCGATCGTTGCGCTCCTCGCCGGGTCGTTCCTCCCCCGGAACCGCCAAGTCGCGACCCGGTGGATCGCCATCTTGGCGCTGATGGCGAGTGTGGTCGCGGCGGCAGTCGGGATGATGCAGCCGTCGACGACGATCTTCGAAGCGAGCTTCGCCGTGGACATCGGCTCCGGTTTCGGTCGAATCATCATTGCCCTGGCAACGATTTTCGTTATCGTGCTCGGAATCGAGGAGCTCAGTGGTGCGCGCCGGGAAAGCGAGACATACGCCCTGCTGCTTCTCGCCGCCCTCGGCGCAATGCTCCTGTCTGGCGCAAGCGACCTCCTCATCCTCGTGACCGGGTACCTGCTCACCTCAATCCCGTTATATGCCCTGATTGGAATGAGTCGTTCTCCTGGTGCCGCCGAGGCGGCGATGAAAACGTATCTGCTCGGAGCCTTGCTCGGAATCATGATGCTGCTGGGCGTCACCATGCTGTTCGGAGTCGGCGGAGGCACCTCGTACCGTCAGCTGGGGCCCGCTCTAGTCGATGCTCCGGCTGCCGCCGTGGCCGTCGGGGTCGTCGGGGTGCTCGGCGGCCTGATGTTCAAGGCTGGCGGTGTGCCGGGACACTTCTGGATTCCGGACGCGACGCAGGCGTCCGGCACGGCTGTCGCAGCCTTCCTCACCACAGCTCCGAAGATCGGCGCTCTCATTGCGGCCTACCGGCTGCTCGATATCATTCCGGGAAGCATCGACTGGCCACTGTTGGTCGGGCTTCTTGCCGCTGCCAGCATGACCCTCGGGAACTTTGCCGCATTCTGGCAAGACGACGTTCGCCGGCTGCTCGGTTGGTCAACCGTGAGCCAGGTCGGCTACCTCATGCTGCCGGTCGCGGTCGCCGGGCGCAGCGACCTCGCCCTGCCATCGCTGCTCCTCTATCTCGCAGGCTACGCCGCCACCAACCTCACCGCTTTCGCCGTGGTCGCCGCACTTCCCACTCGCCGCACCCTCACCGACTATCGCGGGGCGGCCAGGACCCACCCCTGGCTCGCCGGCGCCCTCATCGTGAGCCTGCTCGGCCTCGTCGGAACACCCCCAACCATCGTGTTCATCGGCAAACTCACCACGCTCGCCGCGGCCTGGGACGGAGGCCTAGCCTGGCTCGCGGTCATCGCCGTGATCAATAGCGTGGCGAGCCTGTTCTATTACCTGCGCTGGCTGGCACCAATGTTTTCCCGCACTGTTGCACTTCCGCTTTCCCCGTCGACTGCGTCACCGGCCGCTGCCGCAGCACGTGTGCGACGCCGCTGGGCAGCTGGCTCCGCCGTCACGGGATCGGCATCCGTACTTATTCTCGGCATCGTCGCCGGCGGCATCCTCTCAATTGCCGGCTCTCCCCTTGTTCACTGAATGCGACAGTGTCTGCATGTCACGCGAGATTCAGGCCCCCTGCGAGGCTTGACGTGGCCACCTGCGTCGTTCAATCTGGTTTCAGAAGCTGTCCCGGCGCATAGTTTCAAAACGCCAAGATGCGTGTCTGCTACTATTTGCGTATGGATGCAGATAAACAGATATGTGGTCGTCTTCCCGAAAGTGACTTCGTAGAACTGGCCGTAGAGATCTTCTCTATGCTGGCGGATGCCACCCGGGTACGTCTGATTTTGGTGCTTCGAGACGCGGGAGAGCTGTCGGTGAATCATCTTGC
Source organism: Cryobacterium sp. TMT1-66-1 (assembly GCF_004403435.1). Taxonomy (NCBI): domain Bacteria; kingdom Bacillati; phylum Actinomycetota; class Actinomycetes; order Micrococcales; family Microbacteriaceae; genus Cryobacterium; species Cryobacterium sp. TMT1-66-1. The sequence goes on along the minus strand of NZ_SOGP01000017.1, from coordinate 221,938 downwards.
TGACATCGTCGACAAGACTCCCGCGTCGGTGTCCCAGCACCTGGCGAAAATGCGCCTGGCGCGCATCGTCTCTACGCGTCAAGAGGGAACGCGCATCTTTTATCGCCTCGAAAACGAGCATGCCGCGCAGCTGGTCCGCGACGCGATCTTCCAAGCCGAGCACAGCCTCGGAGGCACGCCTCGCCACCACCACCCCGACCTCGCAACGACAGGCGCAGAGGCTACCAGCGCATGACGAACACGCTATTGGACGCGCCAATCCGAACGGGCGGCCGCGTCCTCGCGAAGCCCCCATCAATCTTCCGCACGGGCAGCCACCTACCCGAGGTGCGCTGGGCCGGCCTCGCGCTGCTGCTGTTCCTCATCGCCTGGCCCCTGCAACTCACTGGCGCACCCGCACCGGTATGGTGGACGATCTATCTCGCGTGCTACCTCGCCGGCGGGTGGGAGCCGGCATGGGCCGGAATCTCAGCCCTGCGCGCCAAGGTCCTCGACGTGGATCTGCTGATGATCGTCGCCGCGATCGCCGCAGCATCCATCGGCCAGGTTTTCGACGGCGCTCTCCTCATCGTCATCTTCGCCACGAGCGGAGCGATCGAAGCCCTCGTCACCCAGAGGACCGCCGACTCAGTCAGCAGCCTGCTCTCCCTGGCGCCCGAACAAGCCAGCCGCCTCACCCGCTCGGCGACCGGTGACAAGCTCGTCACCGTCGACACGGCAGACCTTCGGGTTGGAGATCTCATCCTCGTCCGTCCCGGCGAGCGGATCGGAGGCGACGGCATCGTCGTCGAGGGCATCAGCGAGGTCGACCAGGCCGCCATGACGGGAGAGTCAGTTCCCGTGCGCCGCGAGCCCGGTCATGAAGTACTCTCCGGCACTGTCAACGGCACTGGAGCCTTGACCGTGCAGATCACGAGCCCGGCAAGCGAGTCGGTCATTGCCCGTATGGTGTCTTTGGTTGCCGAAGCATCTGAGACGAAGCCGACGCGTGCACTTTTCGTAGAGAAGGTTGAGCAGCGCTATTCGCTTGGCGTGGTCATCGCGACCGTTGTCGTGTTTGCGCTGCCGCTGCTGTTGGGCGAGGATTTTCGCGACGCCCTCCTGCGCGCGATCACCTTCATGATCGTTGCTTCCCCATGCGCGGTCGTTCTGTCAACGATGCCTCCGCTGTTAGCTGCGATCGCCAACGCCGCTCGCCACGGCATCCTCGTCAAGTCCGCCACCGTGATGGAGGCGATGGGACGCACTCAGCTGGTTGCCTTCGACAAGACCGGCACCCTCACCGAAGGTGCTCCTATCCTCGTCGAGGTCACGCCCGCCACTGGGTATGACGCACAGGCCGTCGTGAACCTCGCCGCTGCCGTCGAGCACCACAGTGAGCACCCCCTTGGCCGAGCCGTCGTGCGCGCTGCCCAAACACCGGTGACCCCGGCGACCAATTTTCGGGCCATTCCCGGCCAGGGCGTTCAAGGCACGGTCCACGGGCAAATCGTGCGTGTCGTTCAAGCCCCCAGGGAACGCACCGACACGATCGGAACGGTCGTCGAAGTACTCGTCGACGGCAAACTCGCCGGAACCCTAACGCTGGAGGACGCGCTCCGCCCGGACGCGGCAACAGCAGTCGCACGCACCGCGGCGATCACGCAACACCCGGTGCATCTACTCACCGGCGATAACCAGCGCACCGCGGCCGATATCGCGGCCCGCACTGGCATTACCGAAGTGCGCTCCCGCCTGCTCCCCGAAGACAAAGCGGCCATTGTGCGGAGGCTCGAGGGCGATGGTATCTCGGTGCTGATCGTCGGTGACGGCGTAAACGACGCCCCCGCCCTCGCGTTGGCCAGCGTAGGCATCGCGATGGGACGCCACGGCTCTGACCTCGCGCTGGAGACCGCCGACGCCGTAATCATTCGTGACGAACTCGCTGCGATCCCGAGCGTCATCGAACTCTCGCGGAAGGCGCACCGGTTTGTCGTGGCCAACCTCGTCATCGCGGGGACTTTCATAGCCGTACTCGTCACCTGGGACCTAATCTCGACGCTGCCCCTCCCCCTAGCCGTGGCCGGCCACGAAGGTTCCACCGTGATCGTGGCCCTCAACGGTCTGCGACTCCTTCGCACACAGGCCTGGCACCAAGCTCCGACTCCAAGCCGCCCGCTGGAACAGATGGTCACTGCCCCGGAGGACACCCCTCATGCTTGAGGTCCTGCGCAACCGAACCTATCGCCGACTGTTCAGCGCGCAGATCGTGGCGCTCATCGGCACCGGACTGCTCACCGTGGCCCTGGGCCTGCTCGCGTTCGACCTGGCCGGCGGCGACGCCGGCATCGTGCTCGGCATCGCGCTGACCATCAAGATGCTCGCCTATGTCGGCATCGCCCCGGTGATCTCCGCGCTCACCGCCCACGTCCCGCGAAAGACCCTGCTCATTTCAGCGGATGTGCTCCGCGCGATCGTCGCACTTTCGCTACCATTCGTCACCGAGGCCTGGCAGATTTATGTACTCATCTTCGTGCTTCAGGCTGCCTCGGCAACCTTCACCCCGGCATTTCAAGCTCTGATTCCGGAGGTTCTGCCGGAGGAAAGTGAGTACACCCGGGCCTTGTCGCTCTCCCGACTGGCATATGACCTCGAGTCGCTGCTGAGCCCGATTCTGGCCGCCGCGCTGTTGACCGTGATCAGCTATCATTCCCTATTCGTAGGAACCGTGGTCGGATTCGTCGGCTCCGCCCTGCTCGTGCTCTCGGCCACATTGCCGACCCACCGAGCATCCGTTCCGGCGCCCTTTTGGGAGCGCCTCACCCGAGGCGTCCGCGTCTTTGGGCGCACGCCGGAACTGCGGGCCCTGCTCGCGATGAATATGGTCGTCGCCGCCTCGACCGGCATGGTCATCGTGAATACCGTCGTGCTCGTGCAGAGCCACTTTGGTCGCGCCCAGTCCGACTTTGCGATCGCTCTGGCGTGTTACGGATTCGGGTCGATGCTGGTCGCACTGGCGTTACCACGGGTACTCGACCGCTTCGCCGACCGCCGCGTCATGCTGCTCGGCTGCGCCGTCCTACCTATCGGGCTGGTCGCCCTCGCCCTCGTTGTTCTCGCTCCGGCGACAGTCGTGACTTGGTCTGGCCTGCTTGTGATCTGGTTCGTGCTTGGCGCCGCCACCGCGCTGATCCTCACCCCATCGGCCCGCTTGCTGCGCCGTTCCTCCGACGAGACCACTCGGCCCGCGGTCTTTGCCGCGCAGTTCTCGCTATCCCACGCCTGCTTCATCGTGACCTATCCCCTAGCCGGAGTACTCGGCGCCCTGCTCGGCCTCGCCCCAACAGCCCTTCTGCTGGCCGCGCTGGGAACGGCAGCAGCAGTTACTGCCGCCCGCGTCTGGACACCGTCAACACCCGTTCGCGACACCGAATCACCGGCCGTGACAGCCTGACGCGACGGTCGACCAACATGGGTATTCAAGTTGCCAAACTCACGGTGAGGTACTCTGCGACTAGTGCAACCAATCAATCGACTGTGAGCTAATGACGAGAATGGAGGTGGCATGACGCTGAATCGCAGTGCGCGCACGATCGTCCCCGCCGTTCCTTTCTCCTTCTTCATCACGCTCCTCGCGTTGGCGGCGCTAGTGGCCGGCCTATTCGCCGTTCATTCAGCGGCCACCGGTCATGATCTTCCGACGCCGCTGCTGTCATCAGCATGGTCGGTGTCAGCCGGTGACCTCGCAGTGGGCACGATCGGTCTCGCCGAGGCCGCTCCGGAGTCCGTTCTGGTATCGTCGAGCGCCCACTATGGGACAAGCGATGGCACGTGGCTCGCCCTAACCTGCGTTCTTCTCCTTGGTCTTGTTGCATTGGTCTTCTGGACCGCGATATCGACGCTAACTCGGCATCTCTTCCCCGCCGCAGTCGTAACTCGCATTACCGCGCACGCCATCGCTTCGTCGGTTCCCAGCCCCAGCCTCACTCTGCTTTCAGTCAGTCGCGTCTAGACCCGATTTTGCGCCCAAGCCATGAGATGGCTCCTGCGTTGGCGGTGGCCCGTCCACTCGGTTTCTAATCAGGTGCACGCGTGGATTCTCAACCCTTCATGAGCGCTCGAGCAGTCCCCTTGGGCTAAATTCCTGCCACCTTGTTCGATTCGACCGGGCGCATCGCCGCAATCTCACCGCGTCACCATCACGTGATTTCAACGGTGATCACCGTTCGATTTTCCCATTTTCCCTTCTCGATAGGCTGAAAAATATGAGCACCAAGAGCAATAAAAGAACCAAAAGTACCAAAAGCACCAAGAAACGTGCCTCTGGCACCCCAGCCGCACCAACTTTCGTGCGCTCTGGGCTTGCACCGGGCTTGTTGGGAGCGTTGGTACTCTTGGCCGGGTTCGTGCTCATCGATGGGGAAGGCTTCACCATCATCCGATACGCCGTCAGTATTCTCGCGCTCATCCTCTGCGTCTTTGTTATTCAGGCCAAAACGTGGTGGTGGCTGGTGCTTCTGGCACCCATTGCGGTGCTCTGGAACCCGGTGGTGGTGATACCGCTCGAAGGCGGGGGCTGGCTCGCAGCCCAGTTCATCGCAGCCCTGACTTTCGTCGTCGTGGGCATTCGCAAAAAGGTCCCGGTTCGTCGCGAATGACCCGTTTGCCAGCCACTACCAATTTGTTCTCACCGGCCACACTAACCAGGCGAACGGTGGTCGGAGCCGGGCTCTCCGCCGCGGCGCTTCTTGCTCTTGCCGCGTGCAGCCCGCAGCCACAATTGCTATCGCCGCAGTCCGCTGCCGTTCGGGCTGCGGAGAAACGTAGGCTCGCGTCGGGGAATTCAGTCAAGGTCGAGCTTCGAGCCAGCGAGACCACCGTCGATCTGGCCGGCACGCTCGCCACGACCTGGAGTTACGGCGCACTTCCGGCCGCAACGATTCGTGCCACCCAGGGTGATCTGATCACGGCCCGCGTCGTGAACGAGCTGCCCGAAGCGACGACGGTGCACTGGCACGGCATCGCACTACGAAACGACATGGACGGTGCACCCCATCTCACCCAAGATCCCATCCCTCCACAGTCCGAGTTCAACTATCAATTTTTGGCGCCCAATGCCGGCACGTACTGGTTTCACCCACACATTGGAACCCAGCGCGACCGGGGCCTCTTGGGCGCATTAATCATCGAAGACCCGCACGAACCGATGGTCTATGACGACGAATGGGTCGTCATTCTCGATGACTGGATCGATGGGGTGAACGCCACACCTCCCGAAATACTTGCCGAGCTCTCCCAAGGCATGCGCGGCGCATCGAACAGCCAGAGCAACATAATGCAGGATGCTCGATCATCGCTGCTCCGCGGGCACGCCGGTGATGTGAAGTATCCGCATTACCTCGTCAACGGTCGGCCTGCCGCCGATCCGGAGACTTTCCGTTCACGTCCCGGGGCGCGCATTCGCATCCGGCTGATAAACGCTGGCGGTGACACTGCCTTTCGAGTTGCTCTGGGGTCACATCGGATGACTATCACTCACACGGATGGTTACCCGGTCGAGCACGTTGACGTCGACAGCATCCTGCTCGGCGTGGGCGAACGCTACGACGTGCTCGTCACGCTCGGCGACGGCGCCTTTCCCTTCGTTGCCGAGGCAGAGGGAAAAAAGGCCCGTGGGTTTGCAGTTGTTCGAACCGCGTCGTTGGCCACCGCACCCACCTCAAACGTCACGGTGCCCGAACTCACCGGACAGGTCGGTACAGCCGATGAGCTCGCCGCCGACGCGGAGGTTGCGCTGCCCGTCAAAAATATCGACCGACAACTGACCGTGCGTCTCACGGGCGGCATGGCAAGCTACGACTGGGCGCTCGACAAACGCCCATTCAATATGGGCAAGCCACTCGACAACGCTCGAATCATCCGTGCCGGTGAACGCGTCGGGATCGATTTCGTGAACACAACAACAATGTGGCACCCGATGCATTTACACGGACACACCTATCAGCATTTGGGCGGCGGTCCCCGCAAGGACGCCTCCATTGTGGTTCCCGGGCAAACACTCTCCGTGATTTTCGACGCGAACAACCCGGGCCAGTGGATGCTGCACTGCCACAACGTGTATCACTCCGAATCCGGAATGATGACGACGGTCGCCTACGAAAAATAGTGCGTGATCCACGATTCATCGGTCCCGCTGAACCTACATTCAGGATTCCCAGCTGGCCATGCGATACCGTGAGAGTTGACATGGGCAGTCCACTCTTGGGCTGAGAACAAAGCAGAAGGTAACATGACGCTGGTTCGCGCGGTACGACGGATAGTCGCACCCGTCTCTCTGTCGCCTTTCGTTTCGCTGCTGGCCCTTGCCGCTCTGCTTTTTGCTGTTTTCGCGTTCCATTCCGAGGCCACTGGGCATGCCATGCAAGCGGTTCCCGCTGCGTCGGCAGCGGCCAGCCAACAGGCAAACGTTATGGGCGTGGCGGCTGTCGCCGCTACATCCGTTGTTGATGCGATCGCCTCCGGCAGCCGTGATGGAACGCTCGATTGCGCGCTGTTCGTGATGACGTGCATGCTGCTGCTCACCCTCGTCATCATACTTTTCGTGACTCGGCTTCCGGCCATGCGTCGGCGTCTGCTCGATACCGGTGGCGTCACTCTGGGATCATGGCGCAGCGTTGGCTTACCGATTCACCGTCCCAGCCTCACCCTTCTGTCGATCAGTCGCGTTTAGACCGTTATGGAGTTCCGAGCCAGTACCTGGCAGTGGAACTTTACCTCGCCATCGGCCGCATTGCCGCTCCGCCGTAATGCCGCCATGTCGCTCATCTGAGCTGGTCAAGACTTCGGCGTCCCGATTATCGATTGAAGGAAACATAATGAACTCATCTCTTACGCGTCGCACATTTCTCGGCGCTTCCCTGGCCACAGCGGCCACAGCAGCACTGGCATCCTGCTCACCATCACCGGCGGCGAAGACGGTCGATCGCATCCTGCCAACGGATCGGCTGGTTTCACAGTACGAAGATTCTCGCTCCTCGAACGGAACAACGGTCACGCAGAAGCTCAGCGCCGGTGTATTCGACACGACCGTCGCTGGCATCGCATTGAGCACCTGGGGATACAACGGAGCGGTCAACGGGCCCGTTATCCGCGCGAAAACGGGGGATACGCTCAACGCCCAGGTCGCCAATGCGCTCGTGGAATCGACGAGTGTGCACTGGCACGGTTTGGCTTTGCGCAATGACGCCGATGGGGTGCCGGTTGTGACCCAACCGGCGATCAAACCGGGCGCCAACTTTGACTATACGTTTCGACTTAACCACCCCGGCACCTATTGGTATCACTCGCACGTGGATATGCAACGCGAACGTGGCCTCTCGGGCGCGCTCATCATCGAGGACCCGCGAGAGCCTCTGCTGTATGACCAGGAATGGGTCATCATGCTCGACGACTGGCTCGACGGCATCACCGGCACCCCCGAAGACGCCCTGGACGAACTATCCATGGGTATGGACATGTCCGGAATGGATATGCCCATGACGCACATGCTGATGGGCGCCACCAGCTCCTACCTCGGCGGAGACGCCGGAGATGTGAGCATGCCAGCCCACCTCTTCAACGGAAAAGCCACGCAGGATGCGGAGGTATTCCAGAGCCGACCGGGCAACCGCATACGTCTGCGGATCATTAACGCCGCCGGAGACACTGCCTACCGGGTGGGTGTGCCGGGGCAGAAGATAACCTTGACGCACACGGACGGGTTCCCAGTGCAACAGGAGGATGTCGACGCGGTCGTGCTAGGCATGGGCGAACGCATCGATGCGATCCTCACCGTTCAGGACGGATACACGCCGCTTCTGGCCATCCCGGAGGGAAAGGACGGCCGCGCCTACGGCCTCATCAGCACCGGCAGCGGCACCGCCCCAGGCGCCGCCACACTTCCGTCAACCCTGGACGGCACAGTCACCGACGGAGGGCGTCTCACCGCAGACGAATCCGTTCTCCTCACCGCCACGAAACCCGACCGCATCCACACCATGCGTCTAACCGGCAGCATGGGGAAGTATGACTGGAGCATTAATGGGCGACGCTTCGACATGAAGAAGCCGTTTGCGGGCGCCTTTGATATCGGTCTGGATGAACGCGTTCAGGTCAAGATGGTGAATGACACCAGCATGTGGCATCCCATGCACCTGCACGGACACAGCTTCCAACTGAGCAATAACGGCGCACGCAAAGACACCGTAATCGTTCGCCCGAAAGAAACCGTCACGTTTGAATTTGACGCCGACAACCCCGGACAGTGGATCGCCCACTGCCACAACGCGTACCACGCCGAACGTGGAATGATCGGACTGTTCTCCTACGTGAGATAGGGCACGGGCTGCTCCATCCCCAGGTCGGCCTCCTCGCCCTGAAATCTGCTTTCAGGAAAATCGCCAGATCACTCTTACTCAGTCGTGCGCCGATTTACTGCTCCATCCGTGCCCCACGTTTGGTGTTAGGAAATCCATTCAAGTGACTCATGAAAGGTTTCCCTACCCCTACGTGTCAGGGTGAGTTGGGGCCAGTAGCTCAGAGCAAGTCCGCCGTTTGACGTAGGGCGAGAATCAGGAAGTCCCACCATGTCCAGCCCCTCGTTGATCGCCGTGCGCGACGATAGTTCCATGAACAACAGCAGACCCGGCCCCCGCGCGGGCGGTCCCACGCCCCGGCGCTCGTTCACGCCGAAGCAGAAACTCGACCACCTCGCCGCCTACGAGGACGCCATCTCCCGGAACGGGGGTGGCGCGTATTTGCGGGAGCAGGGCATCTATTCCTCCCAGATCACGGAGTGGCGAAAACTGCGCGATGCGGGGGTGCTACAGGGCAAGAAACCTGGGGAGAAGATCGGCCGGCTCACGCCCGAGCAGGCCGAGATCGCCCGGCTTCGCCGTCAGCTCGATCTGACGGAGCGGCGGTTGGAAACGACGGGGGTGGCGTTGGAGATCATGTCAAAAATGCACGAGCTACTCGAAAATCTTTCGAAGAGCTCGCGGGACGAAACACCGCACACGAAACCGTGATGACCACCTACCGCGACCTCACCGGCCACGGCGTTCCGACCCGGACGGCCGCCCCGATGGGGGCAGTCCTGCTCATCGTCGGCGCAATCATAGCCGGGTAAAAACCGAAATGAACATGGACAGCTTTTGGTTCAACGCCATTTTCTCCGTCGCCCCTACTATTGGAGTCGGCCTTCCTCATGCGCGCGATCACTCACGCCGACCGAAACAAGTGAAAGATCTATGCCCGGATCGAGGCCGAAGAACGCGCCAAACTCCCGGTCAAGAATGAACCCCACGCCTTCCAAAACTCGGGCGGCGGAACACGCAAAGACACCTCAATCGTTGTGCCCGGTCGGACCCTGACCGTCGACATCGATGCAGACAACCCCGGTCGGCGGCTCCCCTACTGCCACGACCCCTACCACGGCGAAGCCGAAATGATGGGCGTCCATGCTTACCCTAAATGAGCACACTCCAACCGCGAAACGACTAGCACGAACTGCACCGAGCAGGACCAGGCTTTCCCTGTGGCTCGCCGCCCCCGTCGCCGCACTCGGAGGATTGCTGAACGCATTAGCGTTCCCCGGCACCGGCTGGTGGCCGCTGATCTTTGTCGGTACCCCACTCATCCTCTTCTCCCTTATAGGTCGCCGGGTGTGGGGAGCGCTTGGAGTTGGCTTACTCGCAGGCTTCTCATTCTGGGGAACCCACATCCTCTGGCTTACCATCTACCTCGGACCGGTGCCCTGGCTGGCCCTGGCCGGCCTGCAAGCGATCTTCTTCGCGCTGGGCTGCGTGCTCATTGCTCTCGCCTGGCGCTTCACCGACCAAGCGTTCCCCGGCGCATGGGGCCGCCTCGGACTGACACCCGTAATCATCGCGGGTCTGTGGACCCTTCGTGAGTACCTCACGAGCAACTGGCCATACGGGGGCTTCTCGTGGGGACGACTCGCCTTCTCCCAATCGGAAAGCCCGTTCGGACAGCTGGCCGCGTGGGTCGGCATATCCGGCTTGTCGTTTCTCATTGCGTGGGTCAGCGCCCTCATAATCCAGGTAACACGAGAACCAGCGTCCCGAAGCCGGATGCTCCGGAGCAGCGCACCTATTGGCTTGATCGCGCTGATGCTTTCCATACCGGCCTTTCCCCTCGTCCAGTCCGGAACCATGCGAGTCGCGGCAGTGCAAGGCAACGCGGATGCCGGACTGTTCGCCGAATACACGCCAGGCCAGATCCTCAACGACCATGTTGCTGCCACCAAACCGCTCTACGGAGAAGACGTGGACCTCGTCGTCTGGCCGGAGAACGCCTCCGACATCAACCCCCTAGAGAACAGTCGGTCCGCTGCAACGCTCGACCAGGTGACGGCGGGAATGAATGCGCCACTGATCACTGGCACCATCACATCCGACCGAAGTGGCATCTACAACAGCTTGCTGCTCTGGAAGAACGGAGAGGGTGCCGTTGACCAGTACGACAAAATTCACCCAGTGCCATTTGCTGAATACATCCCCGACCGTGACTTCTGGTATCCGCTGGCCCCCGATCTGTTCTCACTCATCCCGCGCGATTACGCAATCGGTACCCGCGACAATCTGTTCGATATCAACGGTGTAGCCGCCGGACTCGCCATCTGCTTCGACATCGTCGACGACAACCTCATCCGACAAATGATCGCCGGGGGAGCAAACGTCATTCTCGCACCGACGAACAACGCAGATTTCGGGCGCACCGACGAAAGCGTCCAACAGCTCGCAATCGCACGCCTGCGCGCCATCGAAACCGGTCGCAGCGTCGTGAACACCTCAACCGTTGGCACCTCGGCGATCATCGCCCCAGACGGCAGCACCATCGACCAGCTGCCAACTTTCACACCGGGGGCAATGATTCAGGAAGTGCCACTCAGCACGACAAAGACACTCGCCATGACCGCTGGCCAGACAATCGAGTTCACCGCTTCTGGTCTAGGACTCACTGGACTGCTCTTTGCGGCATTTCGCACCCGTCGCAGACGCGACCTCGAACGATAATCTCGGTCCATTGTGATCAAATTTCTCCGGTTCGGGCTCTCCACAACCGGAGTTGGCCTCTTCGCCGTCTCGTCAGGGCCGGTCAACGCGTACGCATGCGAGGCTGGGCGGGTGGCCGGTTTGACCTAGCGGCACCGGCGCGGTCGAATGGGGACTCGGCTGGCTGATCAGCTGTCGATACCGGACCGTGTCGCGACCAACTGCAAGCTCAAGAACGCGCAGGAACAGGAGGCCGCGGTTTCGCGCAGCTCGACGATCGGACCGGAATACAAACTCGTCTGGATAGCTGGGGAGGTGAACACGGTCCACCGCTCTCTGGTGAGTGCAGTTCTCCCCTATCGGCACCCTGGCGGTCCTCCGCACCTGTTTTCTATCTGGCCAACTATCAACTGTCAGAAATGTCCTGATATGTGACGGGGCGCTCGAGTCGCGAGTTGCCTCTGTTATCTGTCAGGACATCTCACCAGTAAAACACTAAGATCGCGGGGGCATCGCCCGGCGCCGTGGAGGCGTGTATCGCCCTCCGGAGGCAGGGGCGGCAGTTCGAATCTGCCTGGGGGCACACCAAGAAAGGCCCGGGAATGACGCGGCGGCGGGTTACGAGCTACGCCGTGACGTCGAGGGCCGCTTGGGGCGCCTGCCCGGTCAGGTAGCTCAAAGCATTGTCGATGGCGAATCCGAATGATTGCGAGTACTCGTCACCGGCGTATTTGGTGGCCAGGAGCTGAAGGTACGCCGGTGAAATCTCCTGACCGGCAAAGAGATATCCCGACTGACGGTCCAAGGCGATTTCGACCGCAAACATGGACACGATCTTTGAGCTGTCATCGACTCGACGTCCGGTCGCTTGATAGACGACCTCGCGATCGGATGCCGTCAACAGAGACATGAGCTTATCGCCCGGCTGCGCTCCGGTGGCGCGAGGGGCAGAAGTTCGACTCAGGGCGAGCCCAGCAATCGATGGGGCGGAGTTGACGCTCAGTGACATAGAAACTCGCTTCTAATAGAAGTAGTCAATTGGGGATGTGGGTCCCACTGTATCGAGGTGGTTTCGTCTATGTGCGTAGGGACCGCCGCTACTACTGCGCGCGGAGCAACTCCAGAAACTCGTCGGCCATGCCGAGTTGGTGCTGGAGTTTCTGGCGTCGGGCAACGGTTTCGGTGATGAAGGCGTCCAGTTGCTGCCTGGTTTCGGGGGTGTCGGCATCCGCTTCACCGTTTTGTCGGGCGTCGATGACCGCCAGCAGTGTCGTCATCTCGTCGAGGGTGAAGCCGAGCGGTTTCATGCGACGAATGAGCATCAGCCGAGTGAAATCGTCGGGCGTGTAGAGCCGAAAGCCACCATCGGTGCGAGCGGATGCCTTGAGTAGGCCGACCTCGTCGTAGTGACGGATCGTGCGCAGCGAGAGCCCGGTCTTGTCGGCGAGTTCGCCGATATGCATCGTGACCGCAGGGACTGTCGCGCCTGGTTCCACCGGAAGCCTCTTTCTTTAGGATCATAATCAACCCTTACGTTAGGGTAGTGTTGCAGAAGTCGGCTGACATTCATCTGTGAGCCCACTCTCCCACCATTGTCCTTGAACGCCCTGCCCGTGTGGGCACGGCCTCAAGGTCCGGTGGAGGTGCGCACTGCGGCGCCCACCCAACTCTTCCCTATCCACTTCGGCCGCATTGTCGGCCCAGCTTCTGGAGGCCTCATGGCCATCGTTCAAAAATCTGCTGCATCCAACCGCTATAAAGCGGAACCCTCGGTGCTCACCGCACTGCGCACGCCGCGCCTGCTCACCCGCGAAGTGCTCGCCGGACTGGTCGTGGCGATGGCGCTGATTCCCGAGGCCATCGCCTTCTCGATCATCGCCGGCGTCGACCCCCGCGTGGGCCTGTTCTCCTCGTTCGTCATGGCCGTCACTATCGCGTTCGTCGGCGGACGCCCGGCCATGATCACCGCCGCGACCGGCGCTGTCGCCCTCGTGATCGCCCCGGTCGCCCGCGACTACGGGATGGAATACTTCGTCGCCACCGTCATCCTCGCCGGGGTGTTCCAAATCGTGCTGAGCGTGGTCGGCGTCGCCAAACTCATGCGGTTCATCCCGCGCAGCGTGATGGTCGGCTTCGTCAATGCCCTCGCCATCCTCATCTTCACCTCACAGCTCCCCCAGCTGCTCGGCGTTCCGTTCCTGGTGTACCCGCTCGTCGCCGCCGGCCTGATCATCATGATCGTCATGCCACGTATCACCAAGGTCATTCCGGCGCCGCTCGTCGCGATCGTAGTACTCACCGTGGCGACCGTGGTCATCGGCCTCAACGTGCCGACGATCGGCGACCAGGGCGAACTGCCCAAGAGCCTTCCCGAACTGTTCCTCCCAAGCGTTCCGCTCAACTGGGAAACGTTCACCATCATCGCGCCGTTCGCGCTCGGCATGGCGCTGGTGGGAATTCTCGAGTCCCTCATGACGGCGAAGTTCGTCGACGAGATCACCGATACCCACTCCAATAAGACCCGCGAGACCTGGGGCCAGGGCGTCGCCAACGTCATGTCCGGCATCTTCGGCGGCATGGGCGGCTGCGCCATGATCGGCCAGACCATGATCAACGTGAAAGCCTCCGGCGCCCGCACCCGCATCTCCACCTTCCTCGCCGGCATCTTCCTGCTCGTGCTGGTCCTCGGCCTCGGCGACGTGCTCGCCGCAGTTCCCATGGCCGCCCTGGTCGCGGTGATGATAATCGTGTCCTATCTCACGTTCGACTGGCACAGCATCCGCTTGTCTACGTTGAAGCGGATGCCGAAAAGCGAGACCACCGTCATGGTCGCCACGGTCATCGTCATCGTTCTCACTCACAACCTCGCGATCGGCGTGGTCGTCGGGGTCATCGTCGCAATGGTCGCCTTCGCCCGCCGCGTCGCCCACCTCGCCCGGGTGGAACGCACTCTCGAACTCGACCAGCCCGTTCCTACCGCGTATTACACGGTGACCGGAGCGCTGTTCTTCGCCTCCAGCAACGACCTGATGACCCAGTTCGAGTACGCCGACGACCCCGACCGCATCGTCATCGATATGTCGGCCTCACACATCTGGGATGCCTCGACGGTCGCCACCCTCGACGCCATCACCTACAAGTACGCCCGACACGACAAGCACGTTGTGATCGAGGGGCTCAACGAGGCCAGCCACGAACTACACGCCCGTCTCGCCGGCAACCTCGGCGGCGCCCACTGACGCCGGCCTCAGTGGACAACTTTGTACGGTTGGGGGCGGCCAACACCCCACAAAAGTGACTATTGAGCGGGCCGGTCCCCCCATACCTGGGCCATAGGGATCTCTTGGTGCAGAATATTCGACGCCGCTCGGTGGCCGGAGCAGAGGGCCGCGGTGACCGTCGCGGGATCGTCCGTCCAGGTTGCCTCACCGGCGAGGTGCAGCACTCCCCCGATGGGCGTCGCGAGGTCGTCGTGGTCCGCCGTCGTGGAGCCGAGCTTCATGTAGGCGTACGAACCGTGAGCGAAAGGATCGTCCTGCCAGGCGGTGATGTGCACACTGGTCGGCTGCTCAACTCGGTCGCCGTACAGCCGCCGCAGCTGCGCGAGAACGGAGTCGACGACCTGTTGTTCTGACCACTCGCGAATCTCTCGGGCCACCGGACCCGCTGCAAAGGTCAACAGTGTCGGCGGTCCGTGCAGGGCCGTGAGGTCGTACCAGGAGTGCCACCGACGCCCTTCGGCCCCTTGCTGCCGGATTGCATAGACTCCCTCGTCCCAGAACGTGGTCGAAAACCGCAGAAAGACCTTCTCGAAGGCGTTCATGGTGAGTCGCCCCAGGGCGTTCGCGTTCGGTTCGGGGAGCGCTGGTTCAATCGTGAAATCCGGCGACTGGAGCACCCCGACGGGCACCGTCACGACCGCGGTGCCCGCCGTCAGCGTGCCGCCCCCTGTCGTGACGGTGACGCCCTCCGTCGACCAGCGCACCCGGGTGACGATCTGGTCGAAGCGGATGTCCAGCCCGGCCGCCAGGCGCCCCGGCAGTTGGTCATAGCCGTTTGGAAAGACCACTTCATCGCCGTCGATGACATCGTCGTCGAGGCCGTGCGCGGCCAGATCTTCGATCCACGCCCCGTATTGTTCCTCGCTCCGGTGCTGCAAAAACTCGCGCACCCGTTCCCCGCGCTCGAAGCTCCAGCCCTGGCTGGCCAAGGCCGTCTCGGTAGCGTCGCGGTAGGAGGCATCCGCTTTCGAGGTAGCGACCGCCGTGACGAGCGCGGCGTCGACCGCCCGCACGTCGTCGGCGAAGGCCAGCGCGGCATCATCAGAGAGTCGCTCGCCGGTCGGACCGTAGTAGGCGATCGGGCGGCTGTCCGGCTGGTATCCCCCGACGGTGAACTCCACGGTCGGCAAGCCGAACACCTCTGCCGCTGCCGCGACGGGGTTGTCAGTCACGCCGTGAATCCAGGATGCGCCCAGGTCGGTGACCAGCCCGTCGGCGCGGTTCGTGTACACCCGGCCGCCGACGCGGTCGCGGGCCTCGAGCACGACGACGCTGCGGCCCGCTTTCGCCAGCAGTCGAGCGGCCGTCAGGCCGGCTACGCCGGCGCCGACCACGATGGTGTCTAAATGTTCCATGCCTGACTTTGGCACACTTCTGCCACCGCGACCGTGTCTCAAGTCTGAACGGATACAACCAGGAAGCCCCAGTCTTTCGACTGGGGCTTCCTGGTCACTCAGTGGAAGTTAGTGGCTGCTCAAAGCCGGTTCCTCGAACTGGTTGCTCGTGTTATTCACGCCGCCAGCCTTGAGGGCTGCGGCACCGGCGAAGTACTCCTTGTGGTTGTCACCGAGGTCTGAACCAGACATGTTCTGGTGCTTGACCGTGGCGATTCCCTCGCGGATTTCACGACGCTGCACGCCCTTGACGTAGGCGAGCATGCCCTGGTCGGCGAAGTAGCCCTTGGCCAGGTCATCCGTCGAGAGTGCGGCCGTGTGGTACGTCGGCAGGGTGATGAGGTGGTGGAAGATGCCAGCCTCTTTCGAGCTGTCGCGCTGGAAGGTGCGGATCTTCTCGTCGGCGTTCACGGCAAGTTCAGTCTCGTCGTAGTCGACGCTCATGAGCTTGGCGCGGTCGTAAGCGGAGACGTCCTTGCCCTCGGCGAGGAGTGCGTCGTAGGCCTGCTGACGGAAGTTCAGGGTCCAGTTGAACGACGGGCTGTTGTTGTAGACCAGCTTGGCGTTCGGGATGGCCTTGCGAACCTCGTTCATCATGCCGGCGATCTGGCCGATGTGCGGCTTCTCCGTCTCGATCCACAGCAGGTCGGCACCGTTCTGCAGCGACGTGATGCTGTCGAGCACGCAACGAGCTTCGCCGGTTCCGGCACGGAACTGGAACAGATTGCTGGCCAGGCGCTTCGGGCGCAAAAGCTTGCCGCCCCGCTTGATGACGACGTCGCCGTTGCCGAGGTCGGCCTCTGTGATTTCGTCAACATCGAGGAAGGAGTTGTACTGGTCGCCCAGGTCGCCGGGCGTGTACGTCACGGCGAGCTTTTGGGTGAGGCCGGCACCGAGCGAGTCGGTGCGCGAGACGATGATGCCGTTCTCGATGCCGAGTTCGAGGAACGCGTAGCGAACGGCGTTCAGCTTGGCGATGAAGTCTTCGTGAGGAACGGTGACCTTGCCGTCCTGGTGGCCACACTGCTTCTCGTCCGACACCTGGTTCTCGATCTGGATGGCGCAGGCGCCAGCCTCGATCATTTTCTTGGCCAGGAGGTAGGTGGCTTCCGGGTTACCGAAGCCAGCATCGATGTCGGCGATGATCGGCACAACGTGGGTCTCGAAGTTGTCGATCTGCGTCTGGATCGTAGCTGCCTTGGCGTCATCGCCAACGATGCGGGCGTTGTCGAGGCCGGTGAAGAGCAGGTCGAGCTCGCGGGCGTCAGCCTGGCGGAGGAAGGTGTAGATCTCCTCGACCAGAGCCGGAACGGTCGCCTTCTCGTGCATGGACTGGTCGGGGAGCGGACCGAATTCGCTGCGCAGCGCCGCAACCATCCAGCCGGACAGGTACAGGTAGCGCTTGTTCGTCGTCTTGAGGTGCTTCTTGATCGAGATCATCTTCTGCTGGCCGATGAAACCGTGCCAGACGCCCAATGACTGGGTGTAGACGGAGGAGTCGGCGTCATACTCGCCCATGTCTTTCCGCATGATGTCGGCGGTGTACTGCGCGATCTCGAGGCCGGTCTTGAACCGGTTCTGGGCACGCATCCGGGCGACGGACTCGGCGTTGATGGCGTCCCAGCTGCTGCCGACCTGCTGCTTGAGAGCTTCGATGTCCTCGATGTCTTTCTGGTACTCAGTCATGTTCATTCCTTCGACGTATGAGTTGGGCTGAGCCGGGACTGCTGACTCAACTGGCCGGTATCGGCTGCTAAACCCAGATTGGTGCAAGAACAAGCGGTCTTCTCAAGAATGTTCACCAGAATAAACGTGATTCTTCTGCAATTGAAAAGTTTTTCGCCAGGGATCGGCCTATTCCGGCCAGAGGCCGGGTATGACGATAATCAGTCGGCATCGTGGGCACCGATGGCAGGATTCCAGCCCCTCGGCGGTGTCGACGCCGTCGGTGATCATCGTGACGCCGCAGGCAGGACACAGGGGGGCGTCCGCGGGGTCGTCGTCGATCATGAGTACCGCGTGGTTGACGTGGGCGATTTCAGGCCGGCACCGCAGAGGGGCACGACCACCGACTCGGCCGTGAGCAGGCTCTCGGCCGCCGCCCAGGTGCGGCTGGCGGAGTCGAACGTCTGGTCGACGGCGGCGCGCACCGCGGCGAAACACACGGCCGAGGTCGGCTCGACGAAGAGTCCTTCGTCGGCCAGTTCCTGCCGGGCGGCCGCGGTCTGCCGGTCGGTGATGGAGACGATGGTGCCGCCGGTCGCGCAAACGGCCGCGAGAATTTGTCGTCCCCGCGGTGGCGCCGCAATGGCGATGCCCTCCGCGATCGTGGCTGAGCCGTCAAGGGTCACGGGCGAGTCGAGACCCTGTGCCATGGCCTGTTCCAGCGGTGCACAAGCGGATGCCTGCACCGCGACAATCCGCGGCATCCACTCGGCGAGACCCGCGGCCACCAGCTCGCTGAAGGCGAGGTAACAGCCGAGCAGCATCGTTCCGTTGCCGACTGGAACCACCACGGTCTCGGGTAGGGAGCGCCCGCGCTGCTCCCAAATTTCATAGCCGTAGGTTTTGACGCCGTGCAGAAAATAGGGGTGGTAGACGTGGCTCGCGTACAAAACGCCGGGTTGCCCGGCAGCCCGCAGGGCCGCCGCGGAGGTGTCGGCGCGCGAACCGGGTACCAGTTCAACCGTGGCGCCGTGGGCGCGCATCTGCGCGAGCTTGCCGGGCGAGGTGGATTCGGGAACGTAGACCGTGCAGTCGATGCCGGCCCGACTGAAGTACGCGGCCATCGCTGTGCCGGCGTTGCCGCTGCTGTCGACCATGGCGCTTTCGACGCGCAACTGTTTGGCGAGGGTCGCGAGCACCACGGCGCCGCGGTCCTTGAACGAGAGCGTCGGCAGCAGAAAGTCCAGCTTGAGCTGCACGTGCGGCAGCGCGCGGGCTGGCACGAGCGGCGACAAGCCCTCCCCCAGGGTGATGGTGGGGTCGGCGGCGATCGGCAGGGCTTCGGCGTAGCGCCAGAGTGAGGGGGCGCGGCCGGGCAGGGCCGCGGCATCCACTGTGGTGTCGAAGGCAACCACGTCGAGCATGCCGCCGCAGCTGCAGAGCCAGACCAGGCTCTCCACCGGGTAGATGGTGCCGCAGTCGGAGCAGACGAGGTCGGGCATCTCTCCAGACTAGCTACCCGTGGTGAATTTCCAGCTGGTCGATGAGACGGGGTTGCCGGCCAGGTCGCGCACGCCCGCGGCACCGCCGGTGACCGTGACCGTGAAACTGGTCCTGGCCGCGAGCGTGGAGTTGGGGCGCAAAATCGTCGAGGTGCACAGCCCCGCTTCAACCTCAGTTTGCGCGCCGACCGCCACAGAAATCGGATTCAGCCCACGGAACGGGTCCGAGCATGACCGGGTATGGACTCAGCTCTCGGCCGTCAGCGATTGCCCGCGCGCGCCCACAATCGACGAATCTTTAGTGGTCCAAAGCTGACTCTGGCATGCCGCGCTGGTGCGGCCGGTCGGCGCGGGCGACACCCTCATCGCCGCATGCGCTCTCATCAATGATGCGACTGTTGTGCACTACGACTACGACAGCGACTTCGAGTCCGTCTCGAAGGTAATGACCCAGTTTCGACACGAGTGGATCGTGCCACGCAGCACCCTTTGAGGCTTCCCGCTCGTCTGAGCCAATAAATTGTTTCGATAAGGTCACAGGTAGTGAACCACAAATTGGGGGAATGATGGAATTTGCAGAATTAATTGGGGCATTGGCTCTCAAGGTGCGCAACCAGCGCGAAGCAATTCAGACTGAAGAAGCAACCAAGAACGCGTTTATCATGCCGTTCATCTCGACCATTTTGGGCTACGACGTTTTTAATCCATTGGAAGTTGTCCCCGAATTTACCGCTGATGTCGGCGTGAAAAAGGGCGAGAAAGTTGACTATGCGATTATGCGCGACGGTGAGGTCCAGATCCTCATCGAATGCAAGAAATCCACGGAAGCATTGAAGATAGAACACGCCTCGCAACTCTTCCGTTACTTCGCGGTCACCAATGCGCGTATCGCCGTTCTCACGAATGGCGAGATTTACCAGTTCTACACGGACCTGGATGCACCCAACCGCATGGACGAGAAGCCGTTTCTGGTTCTCGATTTGATGGACATCGATGAAACACTGATTCCGGAACTGCGGAAGCTCACCAAGGAAGTCTTTGATCTCGACTCGATCATCAACTCGGCTGAAGAGCTCAAGTACATTGGTCAAATCAAGCGCACTATCGCAGCTCAGTTCACGCAGCCCGAAGACGACTGGATTCGATTCTTCACGACGCGAGTCTATGAGGGTGCGTTTACGCAGAAAGTCCGTGAGCAGTTTACTTCCCTGGTCGCAAAGTCTACGAAGCAGTTCCTGAATGACCAGGTCAATGACCGCTTGAAGACGGCGTTAGGCGGGTCGAACTTCTCAGGAGCTTCAGCAACAGAGGGCGGTGTCATCAACAGCCACGACATTGTTGAAGTTGATCTCGCCCGTGACACGGAGATTGAGACGACCCTTGAGGAGTTGGAAGGGTATCAAATCGTTAAGGCGATCGCCTGCAGCGAGGTGAAGCCTCAGCGAGTGATGCACAGGGATTCCAAGTCGTATTTCGCTGTTCTTCTCGATGACAACAATCGCAAGCCGGTCGCTCGACTTCACTTCAACGGAAAGAAGCAGAAGTATCTTGGAGTCTTCGACGCTGAGAAGGTCGAGACTCGCCACCCGATTGAAACTCTCGATGAGATCTACCTATTTGCGAATGACATCCGCGAAACGATTAAGAGTTATCAGGACTAGATAGGTTCAAGTCAATCTCCGCATTTTAGGGTTGGACGCATGATGTTTCACCGGTACTGGCCCATTGCGTTGCTGGCGCCCGTACTCGGATTTCTTCTGGGTACCGCCGTGCTCGGCGTGATGACCATGGGCGGTAACCCCCAGGCGCGAGCTGGTCAGACGATCGAAGGCGTCGTACGGTCAGTTCTGGGCTTCGGTTCCGTCGGTCTGGCGGTCAGCATCGCGGCGCTGATCGGCGGCGTCGTTCTGGTCGCCTGCGTCGACCGGCAGCTCGAGAAAACGTCGGGCGCGCGCAGTGCGTGGGCCGCTTTGGGGGCGGCCAGCGGCGTGCTGATCCTCGGAATCGTGTTCGCCACCGTGGAGGGAGTCATCGGAGAGGGCTGGGCATACCTGATCATCACTTTCACCCTGGTGCTGGCCGCTGCGGCGGGCATCGTGGCAGCGTTTCTGGTGTACCGGATGGAGCGGCGAAGCGAGCGCATCCCGCCGACGCGAGTGGAGCATCCGCTGCCCAGTGCGTGGGTGGAGTTCTAGAACGTAGGGTGGGCACATGATTATTCGGCGTTACTGGCGCATCGCGGTGTTCGCACCGTTCGTGGGGTTTCTTCTCGCGGCGGTCGTGGCGATCGTCATGACCAATGCCGGCACCGGGGAAACCGAATTTCGGTTCTGGTTTGTCGTGCGTTCCATGGCGAACTACGGCGTGATCGGCGCGGTCATCGCGGCGGTGGCGCTGCTGGGCGGCCTGGCCACCGTGGCCCTGGTCGATCGGCACCTCACGAAATCGCGGCGGGTGCGCACCTCGGTAGCCGCAGTCGGCGCGACCCTGGGCGTGGTGCTGTTCTCAGTGGTGGTGGCCGGAGTGCTCTCCCTGGTGGACGACGGAGCCTACGCCGGAATCACCATTGCCTTCGGTCTGGTCTTCGGTGTGGCTGCCAGCGTTGTGGCGGCTGTCATGGTGTTCTATGCGGAATGGCGCACCCTTTAGGCGGCAGCAAACCGCTTCTGGGAGCGCGCTTTGGCCTTCTCCGCCTCGATTTCACGGTTCTTCGGTGGCGCGGAGATCACCAGATCTTCGAGCAGATGACGGGAAATGTGCGCGATCTCGTGCACCGCGCGGTCGAACGCCTCGGCGTTCGCCTTCGACGGATGCGCCCCGCCGCTGATCTTGCGCACGTATTGCAGCGCGGCCGCGTGCACCTCGTCGTCGGTCGCGGCAGGCTCAAAATTACTCAGGACATGAATGTTTCGGCACATGCCCTCAGGGTAATCACGCTTCCGTCAGCGTTCAAGACCCGGGCGTGTTCGTGCCTCGGCGGCGTACCGAGTTTCTGGTGACGCAGGCCCTCGCGCTCTGCCCGCGCGACGCGCTCGTCGTCGATCTCTGCTGCGGATCCGGCGCCGTGGCTCTCCCCCAGCGGATGCCTGCTCGTTGAAACCGGGCAGCGTCAAGCACCGCGGACCGCCGAGATCTTCACCCGCTTCGGCCTGCTCCCGCGCATCATTCGGAGCGAGGAGCTGGACTCGACCATCGTGATCGGCCTTGCCGTCTAGTGAAATCAGTGTTTTACTGAGTGCACTTGAAGGGACGAGCGCGATGGAGAAGGCCGACAGTACAACCCGCACGGCGGAGCGCGCCCTGACACTGCTGAGCGTGGTCTGCGAGGGCGGTTCGGTCACCCTCGGCGACGCGGCCAAGGCCGCCGACCTGTCGCCGAGCACTGCGTTGCGGTTGCTGCGAACTCTCGAATCGACATCGTTTGTGCGGCGGGACGATGCCGGACTCTATCGGCCCGGCACGGCCATCGTTCGGCTCGGTGTACTCGCGCTCAGTCAGGAATCGCTCGTCGCCGTGTGCCGAGAACCGATGAACCGCATAGTTGGAGAGACCGCTGAATCCGTGTATCTGAGTGTTGCGGCCGCCGCCGGTCAGGGGCTCTACATTGCCATCGTCGAAGGCACCCACTCGGTGCGACACGCGAACTGGGTCGGCCGTCGCTTTCCCCTGGAGTCGAGCGCTTCGGGCCGCGTGCTCGCCGGTGCGACCGGCGACAGCGGATACTGCGTCGTCAGCGACGGCGTCGAACAGGACGTCACCGCCATAGCCGTACCCATCCGGGTGGGTGAGCGCGTCGTCGGAGCCCTGAGCGTGGTCGTTCCCAGCTACCGAGTCACCCCGTCCAGCATCGAGCACATGGCGCGGGTTCTGCTCACTGAAAGCAGCGCGCTGTACCGCGCCGAAGCATCCGTCTAATTCTGTAATCAAAGGAGATTCACATGACGACCACCCACACCGCACGCCCCGTTCGCGCTGCCCGCGGAACCGAACTGACCGCGAAGAGCTGGCAGACCGAGGGCCCGCTGCGCATGCTCATGAACAACCTCGACCCCGAGGTTGCCGAGCGCCCCGACGACCTCGTCGTCTACGGCGGAACCGGCAAAGCCGCCCGCAACTGGGAGTGCTACGACGCGATCGTGCGTACCCTCAAAACCCTCGAGAAAGACGAAACCCTGCTCGTGCAGTCCGGCAAACCGGTCGGCGTGTTTCGCACCCACGGATGGGCGCCGCGGGTGCTGATCGCCAATTCCAACCTCGTCGGCGACTGGGCCACCTGGCCGGAGTTTCGCCGACTCGAGCACCTGGGGCTCACCATGTATGGGCAGATGACCGCCGGATCGTGGATCTACATCGGCACCCAGGGCATTCTGCAGGGCACCTATGAAACGTTCGGCGCAGTGGCAACCAAGAAGTTCAACGGCACCCTGGCGGGCACGCTGACCCTCACCGGCGGGGCCGGCGGCATGGGCGGCGCGCAGCCGCTCGCCGTCACCATGAACGACGGCGTTGTGCTCATTGTCGACGTCGACCCGGCGCGGTTGCAGCGCCGCGTCGATCACGGTTACCTCGACGAAATGACCGACGACATCGACGACGCCATCGCCCGGGTACTCGCGGCCAAGGCGGAACTCCGCGCTCTGTCGGTGGGTCTGGTCGGCAATGCCGCAACCGTGTTCGCCGAGTTGCTCGACCGCAAGGTGCCCATCGACATCGTGACCGACCAGACCAGCGCCCACGACCCGCTCTCCTACCTGCCCGAAGGCGTGACGGTTGAAGAATGGCACGCCTACGCGGCCGAAAACCCCGAAGAGTTCACCGTGCGCGCCCGAGCTGCGATGGCCAAGCAGGTGCAGGCGATGGTCGAATTTCAGGATGCCGGCGCCGAAGTCTTCGACTACGGCAACTCCATTCGGGCCGAGGCGAAGCTCGGCGGTTACGAGCGGGCTTTCGAATTTCCGGGGTTCGTGCCGGCCTACATCCGCCCGCTGTTCGCCGAGGGCAAGGGCCCGTTCCGCTGGGTGGCGCTCTCCGGCGACCCCGCCGACATCGCGGCCACCGACAAGGCCATCCTCGAACTTTTTCCCGACGACGCCGGGTTGCACCGCTGGATCACCAAGGCCGAAGAGAAGGTGCAGTTCGAAGGCCTGCCGGCCCGCATCTGCTGGCTCGGCTACAAGGAACGACACCTCGCCGGGCTGAAATTCAACGAGATGGTCGCCTCCGGCGAGCTCAGCGCGCCGATCGTGATCGGTCGCGACCACCTCGACTCCGGCTCGGTCGCATCGCCCTACCGCGAGACCGAGGGAATGAAGGACGGGTCGGACGCGATCGCTGACTGGCCGCTGCTGAACGCACTGCTCAACACAGCGTCCGGCGCAACCTGGGTGTCGATTCACCACGGCGGCGGCGTGGGAATCGGCCGCAGCATCCATGCCGGGCAGGTCATCGTCGCCGACGGCACCGCGCTGGCCGCCGAGAAGATCGAGCGCGTGCTCACCAACGACCCCGGCACCGGCGTGATGCGTCACGTGGATGCGGGTTACGAACGGGCCGAAGAAGTGGCCCGCGACCGCGGCCTGCGCGTGCCCATGTGGGAAGAGTGAGCATGCTGGCGGGCCTCGCCGAAATCGCGGAGGTCGGCCGCGATTCCCGCCGCAGCGGCTACTCTCGCCACCTCTGGCAGGCGGCCGACCTCGAGCTGCGCTCCTGGTTTGTGGAGCGCGCCGAGCGCCTCGGCCTCGATGTCGAAACCGACCGCAACGGTAACCTCTGGGCGTGGTGGGGCCAGCCCGGAACGGATGCCGTCGTCACCGGCAGCCACCTCGACTCGGTTCCCGGCGGCGGCGCCTACGACGGTCCGCTCGGCGTGGTCTCCTCACTGGAGGCCATCGCCCGGCTGCAGGCGAGCGGATTCGTGCCGTCGAGGCCGTGCGCCATTTTGATGTTCGCCGAAGAAGAAGGTTCCCGCTTCGGCGTTGCCTGCCTCGGCTCCAGGCTGTTGGCCGGCGCGATCGACGCCGACCAGGCCCGAGCGCTCACCGACCGTGACGGCGTCACGCTCGCGGAGGCCGCCCGAACTGCCGGTGTCGACCCGGCGCACCTCGGCGTCGACCGCGATGCGCTCGCCCGCATCGGGTTGTTCATCGAACTGCACGTTGAGCAGGGCCGCGGCTTGATCGATCTCGGCCAGCCCGTGGCCGTGGCGTCGTCGATTCTCGCTCACGGACGCTGGCGACTCACCGTCACCGGCCAGGGGAACCACGCCGGTGCTACCACCATGGCCGAGCGCCGCGACCCGATGGTCGCCACCGCCGCAGCCATCGTCGGCGTGCAGACCGCAGCCCTGGGTCGCCCGGGCACCCGCGCGACGATCGGCCGCATCGAAGCGATCCCGGGCGGCACCAACGTCATCGCCAGCCGCGTCGACGCCTGGCTCGACGCTCGCGCCGAAACCGACCAGGAAACCCGCCTGCTCGTGGCCGACATTGCCGCCAGCGCCCAGCAGGCCGCCGCGCAGAATGGATGCTCCGCCACCCTCACCGAGGAATCCTGGGCTGGAGCGGTGCAGTTTCACCCCGGGCTGCGCGAGCAGTTTGCGCAGGCCCTCGGCCACGTGCCGCAACTCTCGACCGGGGCCGGCCACGACGCCGGCGTGCTCGCCGCCCGGGTGCCGAGCGCGATGCTGTTCGTGCGCAACCCCACCGGCATCTCGCACGCGCCGGAGGAATTCGCCGAGGTCGCGGACTGTGTCGCCGGCGTCGACGCCTTGGAACTGCTGCTGCGAGAACTACTGTGAACGCATTCTGGTGCGAGTACCTGCTGATCGACGGCCGGGCAGTCGCGGGAGTGCGGCTGGAAGCTGGCGCAGACGGACGCATCGCGCGGGTTCAGACGGGGGCTGCGGCGGAGGCGGCGGACATCCGTTTGGGAACGGTCATGCCGGGGTTTGGCAATGCGCACTCGCATGCTTTTCACCGGGCACTGCGCGGCCAGACCCACGGCGAGGGCGGCGATTTCTGGCTCTGGCGCGAGCGGATGTACCGGGTCGCCGCCCAGCTCGACCCTGCGAAATATGAGGCGCTGGCCACGGCGGTATTCGCCGAGATGCTCGTGAGCGGCTACACCGCCGTTGGCGAGTTTCATTATGTGCATCATCGCCGGGATGGCACGCCGTATACGGCCGAGCACGCCATGGAACTGGCGCTTGCGGCGGCGGCGCGGGCCGTCGGCATCCGTTTGGTGCTGCTCGACACGATTTACCTGCAGGGCGGTATTGGGCAGGAGCTCGCACCCCAGCAGCAAGCGTTTGGCGATGGCAGTGCCGCCGGCTGGCTGACCCGCTGGCAGTCGCTGAACGAAGTGCTGGCCGGAGACGATCTGGTCACACTCGGGGCGGCCCTGCACTCGGTGCGCGCGGTCACGCCCGACGCGATGCGCGAGGTACTCGCCGGGCTGCCCGGCGAGATTCCCCTGCACATTCACCTCTCCGAGCAGCCGCAGGAGAACGCGGATTGCCTGGCCGCGTACAAAATGACCCCGGCCGGCCTGCTCGCTTCGCTCGGGGCACTCGCGCCGCGCCTGAGCGTGGTGCACGCGACCCATCTCAGCGACGACGACCGTGCACTTCTCGGCGATGCCGGGGTAAGCGTCGTCATGTGCCCGACTACCGAGGCCGACCTCGGCGACGGCATCGGGCCGGCGCTCGCGCTGGCCGCGGCGGGGGCGCCGATCGCGCTCGGCTCCGATCAAAACGCGGTCATCGATCCGTTGTTGGAGATGCGCGGCCTGGAAATGGGAGAACGGCTCGGCTCGCACCAGCGCGGACGGTTCACTCCCGTCGAGTTGCTGAACGCGGCGTCGACCGCCGGCTACGCCGCCCTCGGGCTCGGCCGCCACCGGCTGCAGGTCGGCGACCCGTGCGATCTGGTCGAGATCAGCACGACCGGCGTGCGCACGGTCGGGTCGTTGCCGGAGCAACTGCCGCTGACCGCGACGGCCTCCGACGTGCTGCGCGTGTTCGTCGGCGGGCGCCTGGTCGCCGAGTGCGGTCAGCTGGTTGGCGGCGAGCGGCCGGCAACGCTCATGACCGATGCGCTCGCTAGGCTCGGCAGATGACCGAGTTGATCACGGGTATCGGCGAGCTGACCACGCACGATGACTCCGGCGAGCGCCGGCACGACGCGGCTCTGGTGATCGGTGACGGCCACATTCTCTGGATCGGCCCGGCCGCCCAGGCACCCGCCGCCGATCGTCAAACGGATGTCGGCGGCCGCGCCGTTCTGCCCGGCTGGGTCGACACGCACACCCACCTCGTGTTCGGCGGGGACCGCTCGGCCGAGTTCGAAGCACGCATGGCGGGCCAGGCCTACGCCGCCGGCGGCATCAACACGACCGTCGCGGCGACGCGTGCTGCGAGCGAGGTCGAGCTCGTGGCCACGGCGCGCGGCCTGCGCCGCGAGGCCGAAGCCCAGGGCACCACCTTTCTCGAAACGAAGACCGGCTACGGGCTCGACGTTGAAAGTGAGGCGCGTTCGGCGCGGGGCGCCGCCCAGGTGGCCGATGTCGTGACCTTTCTCGGTGCCCACATCGTGCCCCCCGGCATGGATCGTCGGGATTACCTCGACCTCGTGACCGGGCCGATGCTCTCGGCGGTGCTTCCCTACGTGCAGTTCATTGATGCGTTCTGTGAGCAGGGCGCATTCGACGTCGAAGAGACCCGAGAGGTGCTGCTGGCCGGCCGTGCCGCCGGCCTGGGATTGCGGGTGCACGGCAACCAACTGGGATTCAGCGGTGGTGTGCGGCTCGCCGCCGAGCTGGGCGCTCACAGTGTTGACCACTGCAACTACCTGGAGCCGGCCGATATCGACGCGCTGGCCGCATCGACCACGGTCGCCACGCTGCTTCCGGCCTGCGATCTGTCGACCCGGCAGCCGTTCCCGCCGGCCCGCCGGCTGCTCGACGCCGGCGTGAGCATCGCCCTCGCGACCAACTGCAATCCGGGCACCTCGTACACGACGTCGATGCCGTTCTGTGTGGCGACCGCCGTGCTGCAGATGGATCTGACCGTCGGTGAGGCTGTTTGGGCGGCAACCCGTGGAGCAGCCCGGTCGCTCGGCCGCGACCAGGGAGCGGATGCCGTCGGCTCCCTGTTTGTCGGTGGCCGCGCCGACCTGCAGGTTCTGAATGCTCCGTCGATTTCCCACCTGGCCTACCGCCCCGGAGTGCCGTTGACCGCTTCGGTCTGGCGCCGAGGGGTGCGCGTTGACTCCGACGTGAGATGCGAGAGGCAGGGAACGCAAACTACGCTGGGGGGATGACCTCTGGCCCGATCACCCCTCCCGTCGCCGCTCCCCTCGCCGCCAAGAAGCCGCACCGCCGCGAACACCACGATGACGTCTATATCGACGACTACGAGTGGCTGCGCGACAAGGACAGCCCCGAGGTCATCGCCCACCTCGAGGCCGAGAACAGCTACACAGAGGCCCGAACCGCCAATCAGGAGCCACTCCGGCAGCAGATCTTCAACGAGATCAAGAACCGCACCCAGGAAACCGACCTCAGCGTTCCGGTGCGCCGCGGCGACTTCTGGTACTACACCCGCACCGTCGAGGGTCAGGAATATGGCATCCACTGTCGGGCACCGATCAGCGGCCCGGATGACTGGGCCGCGCCGATTCTCGGTGACGCCCACCAGGGTGTGCCCGGCGAGCAGATTCTGCTCGACGACAACGTTGAAGCCGAAGGCCACGAGTTCTTCTCGCTCGGCAGCTTCGACCTGAGCAATGACGGCACCCAGCTGCTCTATGCCGTCGACGTGGAGGGCGACGAACGCTACACGATTCGGGTGCGCACCATCGCGACCGGCGAAAACCTCACGGACACGATCGAAAATACCAGCGCCGGTGCTCTGTTCGACCCGAGCGGACGCTACCTGTTCTACACAACCGTCGACGATGCCTGGCGCCCCGACACCGTGTGGCGGCATGAAATCGGCACCGCCCGAGACACTGATGCCAGCATCTTTCACGAACCCGACGAACGATTCTGGGTGGGCGTCGGCATCACCCGCAGCCGCAAGTTCCTCATGATCGAGGCCGGGTCAAGCGTCACCACCGAGTCCTGGGTGCTCGACGCGAGCGACCCGACCGGCGAGTTCACCGTGGTCTGGCCACGGCAAGACAACACGGAATACGACGTCGAGCACGCCGTCATCGCTGAAGAAGACCGCCTGCTGATCGTGCACAACGGCGGCAATGCAGTGAACTTCGAGCTGGTCAGCGTAGCAGCCGAAGACCCGCAGGGCGTTAAGCGGATGCTGCTGCCCCACGACCCCGAGATCCGCCTCGAAAGCGTCGACGCCTTCGCCGACTTTCTCGTCGTGGAATATCGCCGGGACGGCCTCACCCGGCTCGCCATCGACCGCCACGACGCGAGCGGACTGACCGAGCTTGACTTCGACGAACCCCTGTTCGCCGTCGGTTCGGCCGGCAACCCGGAGTGGACCCAGCCCACCCTGCGGTTCGGTTTCACGAGCTTCGTCACCCCCTCAACGGTGTACGATCTCGTCGTTGCGACGGGCGAGCGCCGCATGCTCAAACAGCAGCCCGTGCTCGGCGGCTACGACGCCACGCTCTACGAACAACGCCGGGAGTGGGCCACCGCCGACGACGGCACCCGGGTGCCCATCTCGCTGGTCTACCGCCCCGACCTCGTCACGCCCGGCACCCCGGCTCCGACCCTGCTCTACGGCTACGGCTCCTACGAGCACAGCATCGACCCCGGGTTCGGCATCGCCCGGCTCAGCCTGCTCGACCGCGGCATGATCTTCGCCATCGCGCACGTGCGCGGCGGCGGCGAGCTCGGCCGCACCTGGTATGAAAACGGCAAGACGACGACCAAGCGCAATACCTTCACCGACTTCGTCAGCTGCGCCCGGCATCTCATCGACGCCGGATTCACCACCCCCGGCCAGCTGGTCGCCGAGGGCGGAAGCGCCGGCGGACTGCTCATGGGCGCCGTCGCCAACCTCGCGCCGGAGCTGTTCTCCGGCATTCTCGCCGAGGTTCCGTTCGTCGACGCCCTCACCTCGATTCTCGACCCGTCGCTCCCGCTCACCGTGATCGAGTGGGACGAATGGGGCGATCCCCTGCACGACGCCGAGGTGTACGCCTATATGAAGTCGTACTCCCCCGTCGAGAATGTGCGGCCCGTCGCCTATCCGGCAATTCTGGCCGTGACCAGCCTGAACGATACCCGGGTGCTCTACGTCGAGCCGGCCAAGTGGGTGGCCAAGCTGCGCGAAGTGGGAGCGGATGCCCTGCTCAAGACCGAAATGTCGGCCGGCCACGGCGGCGTTTCCGGTCGGTACAGCGCCTGGCACGAGCGGGCGTTCAACTACGCCTGGGTGCTCGATGCTGCCGGCCTGATTGCCGCCGAAAGCTAAATATGTCAGAGGACACCCCGGCCTGGAAGCGACTGGTGCTGCCGCCGGAGCAGTCGGCATCCGCTGTGCCGCGTATCGGTAATTTCGGTCAGCCGCGGCCGGTCGCCACCGGCCCAAAGGTACCGATGGGACTGCAGTTCGAGCTGCGCGAGCAGACGCCGCGCACCAACGACCGCTGGCGCGGCCCGACAGCCAAGCCCGTGAAGGCGCTCACGCCCAGCCACGGTGAGTACCGGCTCGGCGTGCGACCGGTCATTCACAACGCCCAGGGCAACTGGGTGCGCAGCAATGTCACCTGGAGTCACCTCACCTTTCAGCTGAACCGGTTCAACCTCGACCCCGAGCACCACCGCTGGATCTCTCAGTTTGCCGCCCTGTACAAGGCGGTACGCGAGGTCTACACCAGCCAGGAAACCGACTGGATCTACCTCGATAATTTCACCAGCCCGCTACTCTGGCCCCTGCTGCGCGAGGCGGAGCAGCTCGGCATCGGCCTGGTCGGCAACAAAAAAGACGTCACCGTGCGGGTCGGTTCGCTCGCCGAGATCAGCCTCGACGCCTCCCAAACGGATGCCGCCGGCCCGGTCGCCCTGCAAGCCCGGCTGCAGATCGACGGCGCCCCGCATCCGCTCGAGGCCGCCGGAATCATCGCTGGCCACGGCGTCTACAGTGTGCAATTCGGCGCCCCCACCGTGTTCACCCTCGCGCCGACCGCCGGCCCGCTGAGCGCCGAGCAGCGTCACCTGGTCGGGCAGGTCGACGCGGCGATCGTTCCCGCGGCCGACACGGCCGAGTTTCTCGGAACGGTCTACCCGGCTTTGCAGCGCAGGGTCGCGGTCACCAGCACCGATTCATCAGTGCACTTCCCCGAGGTATTGCCGGACAACTTTGAGCGCACCGAAACGCCCCACCTCGTGATCACAACCGTGGAGACCGACCAGCGCGACTGGTTCGACCTCGGCGTGATCGTCACGGTCGGGGCGATCACGGTGCCGTTCGGCCCGCTGTTCAAGGCCCTCGCGAAGGGGCAGACCCGCCTGAAACTGGTCGACAACAGCTACCTGTCGCTCAAGCAACCCGAGTTTGAGCAGCTGCACGAGCTCATCAACGAAGCCCGCGCGCTGCAGGAATGGGAAACGGGCCTGCGCATCAGCCGCTACCAGGCCAGCCTGTGGAGCGATTTCGAGGACCTCGCCGACGAGACCGTGCCGGCCGTGTCCTGGCGGGCCGCCGCCGCCGGCCTGAAAGACCTGAGCGGTGTCGACGCGGTTGAATTGCCCGCTGAAGTGCATGCCACCCTCCGCCCCTACCAGCAGGAGGGCTTCGCCTGGCTCGCGTTCTTGTGGAAGCACCAGCTCGGCGGGGTGCTCGCCGATGACATGGGGCTCGGCAAGACGCTGCAAACCCTGGCGCTGCTGGTGCACGCGAGAGGCTCGGGGCCGTTTCTGGTCGTGGCCCCGACATCCGTTGTGGCGAACTGGCGCAGCGAGGCGACCCGATTCGCCCCGGGCCTCACGGTTCGCACGCTCACCGCGACCGAGGCGAAAAGTCGCACCCTGATAGCGGATGCCGCCGCAGGCATCGACGTGCTCGTCACCTCCTACGCGCTGTTCCGTCTCGACTTCGACGCGTATCAGGCGGTGTCCTGGGCCGGCCTCATTCTCGATGAGGCGCAGTTCGTGAAGAACCGCACCAGCCGAGCGTATGCCTGCGCGAAGGAGCTGGACACACCGTTCAAACTGGCCATCACCGGCACCCCGATCGAGAACAACCTGATGGACCTGTGGTCCCTGTTCAGCATCGTCGCTCCCGGCCTGTTCGCGTCGTCGCGCAAATTCACCGAGGACTACGTGCGGCCGGTGACCCGTGGGCCAGTGACGATTGGATCTGGCCCGGAGCGGCTCGCGAAGCTGCGCCGGCGCATCCGCCCGCTGATTTTGCGCCGCACCAAGGAGGTCGTCGCCCGCGACCTGCCGCCGAAGCAGGAACAGGAACTGCAGATCGCGCTGAACCCGGCGCACCAGAAGCTCTACGACACCTTCCTGCAGCGCGAACGGCAGAAACTCTACGGGCTGATCGAGGAGCTCGACAAGAACCGGTTCATCATTTTTCGTTCGCTCACCCTGTTGCGGCTGCTCAGTCTCGACGCTTCGCTCGTCGATAAGAAGTATGCCGGCGTGCGCTCGAGCAAGCTCGACGCCCTGTTCGAGCAGCTCGACGATGTCATCGCCGAGGGGCACAAGGCCCTCATCTTCAGCCAGTTCACCTCTTTTCTGAAGCTCGCGGCCGCCCGGCTCGACGCGCAGGGCGTTCCGTATTGCTATCTCGACGGGTCGACGCTGCGCCGCAGCGAGGTGATCGACCGGTTCAAGAGCGGGGCCGCGCCAGTGTTTCTGATCAGCCTCAAGGCCGGCGGCTTCGGTCTCAACCTCACCGAAGCCGACTATGTCTTTCTGCTTGACCCGTGGTGGAACCCGCAGACCGAGACGCAGGCCATCGACCGCACCCACCGCATCGGCCAGACCCGAAACGTGATGGTCTACCGACTCGTCGCCACCGGCACCATCGAGGAGAAGGTGGTGGCGCTGCAGAAGCAGAAGTCCCAACTGTTCAGTTCGGTCCTCGACGACGATGCCATGTTCAGCACCGCGCTCACCGCCGACGACATTCGCGGCCTGCTCGAACCGTGACCAGGGTTAGACGTCGCTTGAGGCTGCCCAGAGGTTGATGCCGTTATCGACGGCATGCACGTCGATCGCGGTGAGTTCCTCGGCGCTGAACTCAAGGTTCTGCAGCGCCCCGACGTTGGTTTCGAGCTGGGCAACCGACGAGGCGCCGATCAGAGCGCTGGTCACCTCGGAATTGCGCAGAATCCAAGCCAGTGCCATCTGTGCGAGCGACTGGCCGCGTTCGGACGCGATCTCGGTCAGCGCCCGAATGTGAGTCAGCGCCTCCGCGCTCACCATCGACTTGTTCGCCGATCCGTCCCTGGCCACCCGGGAGTCGGCCGGGATACCACCAAGGTAGCGGTCGGTGAGCAGTCCCTGGGCCAGCGGCGAGAACGCAATGCAGCCGGCTCCGATGTCTTCGAGGGTGTCGAGCAGGTCGCCCTCGACCCACCGGTTGAACATGGAATACGAAGGCTGGTGAATGAGCAGCGGCGTGCCGAGGTCAGCCAGAATCGCCGCGGCCTCGCGGGTGCGCTCCGGCGAGTACGAGGAGATTCCGGCGTACAGGGCACGGCCGCTCGTGACGGCCGTGTGCAGGGCGCCCATGGTCTCTTCGAGCGGAGTGTCGGGGTCGGCTCGATGGGAGTAGAAGATGTCGACGTAGTCCACCCCCATGCGGGAGAGCGACTGATCGAGGCTCGACAGCAGGTATTTGCGGCTGCCGAAGTTGCCGTACGGGCCCGGCCACATGTCGTAGCCAGCCTTGGTGGAAAGCACGACCTCGTCGCGGTGCGCCGCGAAGTCTTCACGGAACAGCTGACCGAAGTTGGTTTCGGCCGAGCCGTAGGGAGGCCCGTAGTTGTTGGCGAGGTCGAAGTGGGTGATGCCGAGATCGAAGGCTCGGCGCAGAATGGCTCGTTGCGTTGCGAGCGGCTTATCATCACCGAAGTTCTGCCACAGGCCCAGCGAAATGGCGGGAAGTTTGAGGCCGCTCCGCCCCGCCCGGCGGTACGGCATGGACTTGTAGCGGGATTCATTCGGGAGATAGGTCATCAGAACATGATCCCATTTTTCTGGTCAGTGTGGATACGATCACGCAGGTATCCGGCGAAACCGGCCGGGGCCCGACCGATTCGTCGCCCAGAGGTCAATACGGGAATCAGCGCCGTGCGGGCCTCGACCACCCCGAGATTGCGCAGCGCTGCCACGAGCAGCACGTCTTCATCCCGATCAACGGGCGCAAATTCCCCGGCAGCAAGATAGCGGTCGGCACGTACACCCAGATTGGCGCCGTGAACGTGCGGATGCCCCTCGCCGATCGTGTGCAGCTCCTCCCAGCGCAGCAGTTCGTGGGCGGCCAGATCGTCATCGGGCTGCACGGTTCCGAGCACAAGCTCGGCCCCGTTACGCGCCAGGGCGAGTTGGGTGACCAGCCAGTTCGGCGGCACGGCCGAGTCTGCATCGGTCGTCGCGATCCAAATCTGCGAAGCGGATGCCGCTCCATCCGTTTGCAAACACCCAAGCCGCCCCAGCGCGTGCCGAATACCGTCGCGGCGGGCTACACCGACCGCCCCAGCCGCGATCTCGTAACGTCGAAAAGCGCTCCAGTGAGCGGCGACGCGCGCGGACAGGTCCGTGCACTGGTCCAGCACCAGAACCACGAACACTCGCGGTCGCTCCGGCTCCGGCACGACACTCAGCGTGTCGATTGCCGCGGACAGCGCGCTCGAGCAGCGCGGCAGCAGCACCTCTTCGTTGCGCACGGGAACGACGATGACCACGTCTGTGATCGGCAGGGGTTCGGTCACGGCACCAGCCCGTCGCGCTGGGCCACCGACAGGGCCGGCCGCTGCTCGTAGACTTCCAGTACGAAGTCACGTTCCAGATGGTGCACGGTGCGCTGTAGCCCCACCACGTGGGTGAGCTGGGCGTGAACCGCGTCGCCGGTGAGCGGGTAATCGGCGACCGGATGCCGCCAGTGGCAGGCCACGAGTACCCCGCCGGCGGCGAGACTGGCGCGGCATCGTTCGAGCAGGCGGCGCAGGTCGCCGGCCGAGCAGTAATACCCCACCTCCGACAGCACGATCAGTTCGAACTCCCCCTCCGGCCAGTCCCCCGGCAGAGTTCTGCGCTCAAAGCTCACTCCCGGGCGGCCCGCGAGCCGTTGCCGGGCAATGACGAGAGGCTGCTCGACCAGATCGACTCCCAGCACGGTCTCACAGCGGTCGGCCAGTTCGGCGGTGAGCACACCGGTGGAGCAGCCCAATTCCAAGGCGGTACCGAACCGTTGCCGGGGCAGTGCCGCGATGAGGGTCGCTCGCTTGCGTTTCTCATACCACCGGGCCTCAAAACCCCACGGGTCTGGGCCGGAGGAGTAGACGGTGTCGAAATACCCAGCGGTGACGGTGCGGTCGGGGTTGGCGCGGGCATCCGCTGGAGAGTTAGGCCGCGAACCCACCTCGATCAGCGTTTCAAAGTCGCGCGCGAAGTGCGCCCGAAAACCGGGCGGCACGATGGCTTCATCGCCGGGGGAATCCGACAGGGGACCCACCTGGCTGCGATGCAACGCGAGGGCTCGAGCCTTGGCCTTGCGTTCGGCCGGCTTCAGTTGAAATAACCGAACGGTTTCCAAAGGCCATACTGCATCGTCAGGGGTCGACCAGTGCCAGGCCCAGATCGGGTATTCGAACAGGCGCGCCCGTCGTTCACGCACGGCGCGTTCCGCGGCCGCACTGGCTGCAACATGATCCGGATGCCCGTCGGCGCGCCACGGCGCCACCACCCAGGTCGAGTCGCCAGCGTCGCCGATTGCCTCGGCGATCGCTCCCTCGGCGATGGCCACGTGCTCGGCGAGTTTGCCGTCGGGAAGTTCCAGCAGGTGAACCTGAGCGTTCGGGGCGAGGTGTGCGAGGGCATCCGTCACCTCAATGCGGCGGATCTGCGCGAGTCTGGCCGGGTCGTGGGTCTGCGACTTCGGGTGCGACGCCTCGCCGTTGCTGAGTACGATCACGACGATCGGCAGCCCGAGCCCGGCGACGTGGGCGATGAGGCCGCCGACACCGAGACTCTCGTCGTCGGGATGCGCTGACACGACAACCAGGCGTTTGAGGGTGTCGAGGCCGAGTGGGGTGAACCGATCGGGCCAGTGGGCTGCTTCCCAGGTCTTCTCGGGTGTTCCGCTGGCGGAATGATTGAACGTCACCATGGCGCACTCCCTGTCGCCACGAGCATGTGGCCCAACGCCGCATCGTCGCGTTCGGCGTGGTGCTGGCGCACATACAGCTGCAGGTCGGCGACCCGCTGGGCATGCCGGGCGTCGAGCGCCAGGGGTGCCGGCCCCAGTGCATGCCCGATGTGGAATATGACGTCATCGACCGTGCGCGCGACGATTCCGCGCACGCGTGCGGCCAGGATCGAACCGGCCTCTCCATCGGCGGCCCCGGCGTCGATGGCTGCGGCCGCCGCCGCAAGCGAAGTGTGCGCCGCCGTCACCGCCAGATCGACGGCCCCGAGGTGGGCGAGGGCGATCTGGTCGGGAATGCGGCTGTGGACGGAATCGTACAGTGTGCGCGCCAGTCCCACCGCACCGCCACACCACGCTGCTGCCACACCGATACCACCCCAGGCGAAGCCCGGTCGGCTCAGGTACCATCCGTCGTCGCCGACCGGATCGGCAGCCACGTGCGAGAAATCGACCGGACCGCTCGTCACCTGGGCGAGCCCGCGGGCCACCCAGACGTCGTCGTGCGCGGTCAGCCCGGGTTGACGCAGATCGACGGCGAACAGCCGTCGGCCGGTTGTGGCGTCCGGGCGAGCAACGTGCGCGCTCACGAGGGCGTGGCTGAGCAGTCCGGCGAGGGAACACCACGGCTTGACGCCGTTGAGCCGCCAGCCGCCATCCGCCGGCATGGCCGTGAGCGTCATCCCTGGTCCCTCCGCCGCGAAGACACCCCAGGTTTGGTCGGGCCGGGCCGGGTAGCCCGCCTGGTGGAGTACCGCCAGCGCGTCGAGATGCGCCTCGACCACCCGTGCCGCCGTGAGGTCAGCGGCCCCGAGCGTCGACAGGGTGTCGAAGAGCTGCCGGGTGCGCCCTTCCCCCGGCCGGGGAACGGATGCGAGGGAGCTCGCGAGCGTCAGCGCCCGCCGCGCGTCACCGTTGACCGCGCTGGCGGCGGCGGCCAATTCATCGCCAACACGGAACAGTTCAGCCGGCCGCGGGTTCGCTTCAAGCCGCATATGTTAGGAGGAGCGGTGGGCGGACTTCACCGCAGACCGCTTGCGCGGTTTGCGGTTCTCAGCGCTGACCATCCAGGAGTACTGCTCGAGCTTCTCGATAAATGCGTGCAGGATGTCGGCGCTGGTGGGGTCTTCCTCGTCGACCTCATCGTGCACCTTGCGCATATTGTCAACGACGGCATCGAGGCGTTCGGTGATGAGCGTCACCGTCTCGGCTGTGTCGACTTCTCCGTCGGGAAACTTGGGCAGGTGGGTGGTTTTGGTGACCGTCTCGCTGCGGCCATCGGGCATAGCGTCGAGGGCGCGCATCCGCTCGGCTACTTCGTCGGAGAATTCGCGAGCATCGACGATGATTTCATCGAGCTGCAGGTGCAGGTCGCGAAAGTTCTTGCCGACGACGCTCCAGTGCGCCTGCTTGCCCTGAACGTGCAGCTCGATCATGTCGACCAAGACGGACTGCAGGTTGTTGCTGAGAGATTCGGAGGCGTGCATGGTGTCCTTTCAATCGGGGAGATTTGCCTCCAGACCATATCACCGCCGCGGAATTTGGGCCACAATGCCACCACCCGACCGAGGGCCGCAGACCCGACGTGCGGCCCCCGGCAATGGCCAGATGGATGCTCGCGCCAGGCTCAGTCGGCGGTGGTCGTGCGCGCCGGCCGCGGTTTGCTGTACTTCTTGTGTGCGGTCTGCGGGGCGGTACCGAGGATGCGCGCGATAGCGGCCCAGGTGCCGCCGCCGTCGTGCATGGCGGTCACCGCCGCTGTAACTCGCAGGTTGACCTCGGCCCGGTCGCGCACCGCGCGTTCCAGTTCTCGCTCGAGCGCTCGGTAGGGGCGCGCTATATATGGTGCCGGTTCGTCTGCGCGTTCGACCGTTGGATTGGTTCCAACCGGCGGCGTAGGTGCGGTCACGGTGCGGGACTCGTCGGGCTGGCCCGGGGCAACACTGGTCATCGGCAACCTTTCCACTGATGCAATGTAGGCCCGGCAAGTTGCCGCGTCAACCGCTTGACACAAACATTTTGACGCCTGCGCTCTCGGTGTTTCACACATCTCTTCGAACGTGCGTGCGCTGTGGCAGAATCGGTGGCATGACAAGTGACGGACCCGCTGGCACGGTTGTTTCCGTCAGCCGTGATGACGAGCACCGCTTCAGCAAGCCGGTGGTGAGCAGCATCCGTTTGCTGGCCGGATTCGGCGTCGAGGGTGACTCGCACGCTGGCGCCACGGCGCAACACCTCTATCTGAAGAAGCGCAACCCGTCGGCTCCGAACCTCTGCCAGGTGCACTTCATCGCGGCCGAACTCTTCGGCGCTCTCACGCCTACCGGCCACATCGTGGCTCCGGGCGAACTCGGCGAGAACGTGACGACCACCGGAATCGACCTGATGCAGCTGCCGCTCGGAACCCTGCTGCACCTCGGCGCCGAGGCTTCGGTGTCGATCACCGGCATGCGCAGTCCGTGTTCGCAGATCAACGGGTACCAAAAAGGCCTGATGAAGCAGCTGATCAGAACGGATGCCGCCGGTACCGTTGAGCGGCGCGGCGGCATCATGGGCGTCGTGGTCACCGGCGGTGTCGTGCAGCCGGGCGACGGCATTCGGGTGGAGCTGCCCGCTGGCGAACACCTGCCCCTCGGCATCGTCTAGCCTCGAACGTTTGCGCGCCGGCCCGCCACCGGGCCCACCTTACGTCCGTGGGCCCAGTTTATAAACTGGGCCCGTGGACGGGGCCCGGGCCCCGTCCGGAAAAAGTGGCTCGATCTTGCTATTGGGCGTCAGCGGAGCTGTGAAACCACGGCGGGTAGACCGCTACCTTGGGCTTGAACGCGCTGGCTTTCAGGATGCCGCGCACGGTCTCGCGCACGTTGTCGTTACAGACGCCGATGAGCGTGATCAGTTCCATCGGCACGGCGTCGGGCACGAGCAGCTCGGCTTCGAGGATCATCGCGCCGTCGGCCTCGGCACGCAGGGTCTGCAGCATGCGCTCGGCGGTGGCCGGCGTGGCGCCGAACCGGGTGAGCGCTCCGGCGGCGTCACCGTTCGTGACGGCGACCACGCTGGGAACGAGGGGGGCCGGCTCGTCGGTGGCGTCAGCATCCGTGGCCGTGCCGGTAACCGCAGCGAGACCGTCGTTGATCTTCTTGACCGTGCTGACGAGCATGACGAAATCGAAGGCCTCGGAACCGTGGGCGTCGAGCGCCAGCAGCGGGTCAGCGGTCTCGGCGCGCACGCTCTCCCACACGGTCGCGTTCGGCGACAGGAAGAACGGCACGTACTCGGCAACGCTGCGACCATCGCCGGCGACCAGTGCCGACCGGCGCAGCTCGCGCGTGGCCGGGGCGGAGATGTCCACAACCGGACGTGTCGTCAGGGCGGCGTTGGCCAGCAGGCGCCCGTCCTTCAGGATCGCGGCGAGGTTGCTGATGTGGGTGAGGTGATACACGCGCTGCTCGTCGACGTTGTCGGTCGACACTTTCTCGGCCCGCACCGGTCGCGGGGCTCCGGCGACGCGAACCGGGCGAGCCGCGCGGGCGGCGGGCATGGACGCGGTCGGCAGCGGGTCGCGCAGCGAGGACAGCTTCGGCGCGCGGGTCTTCTTCACCGGGGTGAGGGGTTCAGTGACCACTTTGGGATAGCACAGGGCGCACAATTGGCCCTCGAGTCCGTGGATGCATTCGTCGTCCAAGAGGGAAGAACCTTTCGTTTCGCGCACTCGCGCCACTCGGAAAAGCCGAACGCGCATACCGCCTATCAACGTTACGTTCATTTGGGTGGTGACGGTGACCGTTCTTAGCTATTCGGCGACACGAGACGAAAAATCAGTCCGCCAGCCGCGACCTCGATGCGCAGGTGGTCAAGCCCGGGAACAATGAGATCGGCGTCAAGCTCGGCGGCAGCATAGGTTCCGGCGACGCCGATCGTGGTGCAGCCGGCGGCTCGGCCGGCCTGCAATCCGGCGGGCGCATCCTCGATCACCAGGCAGCGTCGCGGGTCGACTCCGAGCCGCGCGGCTCCCTCGAGAAACGGCTCCGGAAAGGGTTTGCCACGGGGGGTGTCATCGATGGTCACGATCACCTTCGGTGCCACCAAAGCGGATGCCCCCAGCCGCGCGACCGCCAGTGGCCGCGCGCAGGACGTGACAATGGCCCGTCGACTCTCCGGCAGGCTGTTCATGAGCGCGGCGGCGCCGGGCAGCACGGTGATGTCGTTGGTGTCGGCGGTTTCGAGCTCGAGAATACGCGCGATCGCTTCGTCGACACGTTCAGCCGGCACGAGTTCCTCGATGATGTCGCGGGCCGGGCGTCCGTGGGACGTCTCGTCCTTGGCCACTCCCCATTCTTCGGCCCACAGTGCCCACGAGCGGTTGACCGCGGGCGTGGAATCGATGAGGGTGCCGTCCATGTCGAAGAGCACGGCATCGAAGGTGCGCCCCTGCAAAACGTTCTCGGTACCGGGGTCGGGCATCCGCTGTCCTTTCGTCGTGGCGGCTGAGTGCCGTTCCTCAACGGTAGGCCACGCATCAATGGCCACGCCATTCGGCGGGGGTACGGGCAGGTATCGTGGATAGCAAATAATCAAGCTGGGAGACCGTACCGTGGGGACGACCGTTCTGGTGATTGCGGCCGTTCTGATCGGCTCGAGCATGCAGCGCATCACCGGCATGGGGTTCGCCCTCGTCGCAGCCCCGTTTCTGGTGCTGCTGCTTGGGCCGGTCGATGGCGTCATCGTAGTCAACGTGTGCGGAGCGCTCACCGCGAGCATCATTTTGCTGCGCGTGTTTCGGCAGGTGGACTGGCGGCGCTACGGCATTCTGGCGATCTGCGCTGTCATCGGCATCGTGCCGGGCTCCTACGTGCTGCAGTTCGTGCCGGCGGCCTGGCTCGAAATTTCGATCGGCGTACTCGTGATCGCCGGCCTGACCATCTCGGTCAATCTGGGCCGCGTCGTTCTGCCCGACCGAACCGGTTTTCGCGTGATAGCCGGGATGGCCAGCGGGTTTATGAACACCACTGCCGGGGTCGGCGGCCCGGCAGTGAGCATTTACGCGATCGCCATTGGATGGCCGCAACGGTCATTCGCCGCGACCATGCAGCCGTACTTTCTCACGATCGGGCTGGCGTCCCTGGCCTCAAAGTTCGCCCTGGGATCGGCCGATCTGCCGCACCTGCCCGTGCTGGTCTGGGTGTTGATCGCGTGCGCCTGCATTGTCGGGCTTATCGTGGGCGACCGGCTGAGCACGGTGATCGAGCCGCACGTGGCCCGACGCCTGCTCGTTATCGTGGCCTATCTCGGGTCGTGCGCGACCATCGTGCGCGGAGCGCTCGAGCTGCTCGCCTGAACTCAGATCGTGAAGTCGACGCCCTCGACCGACACCGATTCGGAGGCGGCCGGATACGCGAGGTGATGTGAGGCATCTGTTTGCATCATTTGCTCGTCGGGATAGGTGGCCGTCACCAGAATGGGCATGTGGTCCGAGGTACCCTGCGGGAGGGTCTCGACGTTGGCGATGGTAAGCCCCATTGACGTGGCCAGATCGAAATGCCCGCGAAAGAACTTGTAGCGGGTGTAGGTGCGCGTGTCGCTGAGCGTGAGGTCGTAGCCGGATTGGTTCACCTTGTTGCCGAGTTTGCCCTGGAAGATCGGGTAGTTGTAGTCGCCGACCATGAGGGTCGGCAGGCCGGGGCCGAGGATGCCCAGTTCTTCGTGCGCGGTGCGGATCTGGTTGCGGCGCAGGGAGTTGAGCGCGGTGAGAGGAGCCGCGTGAAAGGAGGCGACGACGAGTTCACGCTGCGCCACATTGTCGATGAGGCGGGTGGCGATCAGGCGCTCGTGCGCGGGCGCGGCGACGCGGTCGTGCAGCGACTTCTTGAGCGCAAAGGTCTGCGTCTTGATCGCCGTGAAGCGGTCCCGGTTGTAGTAGATGGCCAGGCCGAGCCGGTTGCGGTGGGTCGAATCCGCCAGGTGCAGATGCCCGACCTCGGCCGGCAGATCGATGGTGTTGCATTCCTGCAGGCAGAGAATGTTGGGACTGTAACGCTCGGCCAGGGCGACGAGTTCGCTGCTGGCACGATTCTTGCGGAGGTTGTAACTAATGACCCTCATGGCACCCGTCTCAGACTTGATGGCTATGCCTCAAGCCTACGACTCTCTCCGTGGTCGAAATTGAACATCCGGGGTCTGTTGGCACATGCGCAGGTGGCATCCAGCCTGCGGTCGACCCCCGTCAGGGGCTAGCCGGCGCCGACAATGAACATGGTCGCGATGAAGACCAGACCTGCCGCCAGAAAGGTGATCGTCGTGTAGCCGAGAATGTCGCGCATCTTCAGCCCGGCGATCGCCAGCAACGGCAGCGCCCAGAACGGCTGGATCATGTTGGTCCACTGGTCACCGTAGGAGACGGCCATGATAGCCACCGACGGGTCGACGCCGAGGCGCTCGGCCGCGTCAAGCATGATCGGGCCCTGCACCGCGAACTGGCCGCCGCCGGAGGGTACGAAGAAGTTGACCAGCCCGGCCGCGAGCAGCGCCATGACGCCGAAGGTTGCCGGGGTCGACACGTTCACGAAGAAGTCGGAGAAGACGCCGATCAGTCCCGAGCCGACCATCATGCCGAGGATGCCCGCGTAGAGCGGAAACTGCAGCAGAATGTCGCCGACGTTCGACGCGGCGTCCTTGGTGAGCCGGATGAGTTCGAACGGGTTGCGCACGAGCAGAAAGATGAGCGCGAGGAACGACCAGTTCACGATGTCGAGGGTGAGTGTTCCCCCTTCGACGAAGTGGATGACGAGGTACGCCACCAGAGCGAGACCCACGATCAGGGTCAGGATGCGACTGGCATCCAGTCGGTCAGCGGGCGTCACGACACTTTCCTGCGCGACCTGCTTCTCGCGTGCATCAACCTCGAGCACGAAGACCGGAACACCCCGGCGCGGGGCGACCAGCGCCAGGGCGAGGCCCACAACCACGATCGTCGCGATAGCCGCCGTGATATTCCACGCGGAGAATGTGGTGTCGGCCAGCGAGATCGTGCGGCCGAGCTGCTCGGCCAGAAAGGAGCCCTCGGTGGCCGCGGTGAGCGGGCCCGAACCGGAATAGCCCATATGCCAGATGACAAAGCCCGAGTATCCCGCGGCGACCAGCAGGGGAAAGTGCACCGGTACACCCTTGGCCCGCAATTGAAAGGCCACCTCCTTGGCCAGCAACCCGCCGACCACGAGGCCGAGGCCCCAGGTGATAAGGCAGGCCACCGCGGCGACGGTGAACACGAAGATGTAGGCCTGCAGAGCCGTTCGCGGCACACCACCGAGCCGCACCAGCAACCGGTGCACCGGAGTCGTGTTGGCCAGAATGTGCCCGAGCAGCAGCACGAGCGCCATCTGCGTCATGAAGGCGAGCAGCCCGGCCAGGCCGTCACCCCAGCTGCGCACGACGTCGATCGGGCCGGAATCGGTGAGGATCAGGGCGAGAACGGCCACGATCACGGTCAGTGCGATCACGAACACGAGGGCGCTCGGAATGAACCGTTCGACGAGCGAGTTGATCGGGCGCATGAACGCGGCGGCCGGGCCGGTGGCGCGTTTTTCAGTGGTAGTTGACACGAAGGTCCCCCTGAGTTGCTACAGCATTGTGGCTCAGGGCATCTGCACTGACCATATAAACGTAGCAGTCAGGTCGTCTACTCCCCGGTCGGGGCTACCCCGACGCACGAAACGTAGACTTGTCGGGCCGCCGCGTTCCGGTGGCGCAGTGAGGGAGCCGCATG
The DNA here is from genome assembly GCF_004403435.1 of Cryobacterium sp. TMT1-66-1. Taxonomy (NCBI): domain Bacteria; kingdom Bacillati; phylum Actinomycetota; class Actinomycetes; order Micrococcales; family Microbacteriaceae; genus Cryobacterium; species Cryobacterium sp. TMT1-66-1. Next base: position 177,948 of record NZ_SOGP01000017.1, on the reverse strand, counting down.
ACCCAGAACGACATCGTTCTCATCCGCCACGGACAGACCGAGTGGAGCATCTCGGGTCAGCACACCGGGCGCACCGACGTTCCGCTGACCGACTTTGGCCGCCAACAAGCGGATGCCCTCGGCGAGATGCTCGACGGGGAACACTTCGATCGGGTCTACTCGAGCCCGCTGGTGCGCGCCTGGGAGACCATGGAACGGGCCGGCTACGGCGGGCAGGGAGTGGCAAGCGACGACGTGCTGGAGTGGGATTACGGGGTCTATGAGGGTCGCCGTACCGCGGACATCCGCTCGGAGATTCCCGGCTGGACCGTGTGGGGCAACCCAATTGCGGGGGGCGAATCCGTTGACGAGGTGGGCGCTCGCGCCGATCTCGCCATCGAATTGTGCCTCGCCGCCGAGGGCCGGGTGGCCGTCTTCGCCCACGGACATTTTTTGCGCATCATGACCGCACGCTGGATGGGCCTGCCAGCGGCCGCCGGCAAGAGCCTGAGCCTCGGCACCGCAACTGTGTCCACCCTCGGCTGGGAGCGCGAGAACCGAGTACTGCAGATGTGGAACGACGCCTGCCACCTGAGTTCGATGGACCCCGTCGTCTAACTGGCCCCCGAATAGCCGCAAATGCCCCTAGTCTGGGGTTAGACAGATTCTATTCGTTGGAACCATTGTCGTGGGGGCGCACGAACGAATGTGCGGATTGCGCCCGGAGGGCACGACCAGTGGGGGCTTGGGGGCGCTACCTGCTCGCGAGCCCGGTCAACGGGAGAAACCCGATGTGCAGCATCGGCGACCATGCCCGCGCGTGGCCCTGCCCCGACCCGCATCGTGCGGGTCTTTGGAGAGGGAAAACACCATGAGTACGTTCACACAGCTTTCACCGTCGCGCAAGCGACTTCTCGGCGCCCTGCTGGTCGTCGGCATCATCGGAGTCGGCAGCATCGGAGTCGGCGGAGCCGTCGCCGCTGAGACCGCCCCGCGCGCAGCGGTCGCCCTCGGCGAGGCCGGCACCTTCGCCATCCTCTCGAAGTCCGGCATCACGGATGTCTACGCCTCGTCGGTCAGCGGCAATGTGGGCGCGAGCCCCATCACCGGCGCAGCAATTCACCTCACCTGCCCCGAGGTGACCAACGGAACCATCTACAGCGTCGACGCCGAGGGCCCCTCCTGCAAGGTGACCGACGACACCTATCTCACCGCTGCCGTCAGCGACCTCGAGATCGCGTACACCGATGCCGCCGGGCGCACCACTCCCGACTACATCAACCTGGGCGCCGGCGAAATCGGCGGCCTGACCCTCACCCAGGGCCTCTACAAGTGGGGCACCGACGTGAACATCTCCACCGATGTCGTCCTCACGGGCACCGCGGATGACGTCTTCATCTTTCAGATCTCCAAGGACCTGGAACAGGCCTCCGCCCAGAACGTGATCCTGGCCGGCGGCGTGCAGGCGAAGAACGTATTCTGGCAGGTTGCCGGATCCGTCGCGATCGGCACGACCGCGCACTTCGAAGGCACCATTCTCAGCCACACCATGATCGCCATGAAGACCGGAGCGACCATCAACGGCCGTCTCCTGGCCCAGACGGCCGTCACCCTGCAGAGCAACACGGTCACCGCGCCCGTCGAGTAACGCAGCAAAAAAGGCGCGGGTGACTCTGGTCACCCGCGCTGTGGTCGTTAACGCACCGGCACCCAGGTCCCCTTTACCCGTTCGGTGACCATGAATGCTCGCAGCTCGGCCACGACGCGCAGGTCGGCCACCACGTGGGCGCCGATCTGGAGAGCCGACGCCGCGTCATCCGCTGTGAAACGCACGATGACCCGGGCGGCTCCCGCGACGATAGTGAGATCAGAAGCCTCCACCGTGGTGAATTCCGCGGCCGCCGCCGCGGCTCGGGGCACGACCGAAGCGGGCGCGGTTCCCGGGTGCAGGGATTCGATACTCATGGTCACGCGATAAGAAGGCATGGTTTCAGGGTACGGGTACTGCTTTACTGTACGAGTCCTCTTCCCCTCAAGTTCGGAGACCCATGACCTTCACGGCCACGATCGTTGCCCAGGTTCAGCGCACCAAGCCCGATGCCCTCTGGGTCATCGCGACCGCCCTCAGCACCAAAGTTGAGGAGGAGACCGGAGCGAACGCCTTCATCGCACTACCCGACGGCGGCCGGATTGACGTGGAGATTCCCAAGTTCGGCGAGAGCCTGCCGCTGACCATCGACGTGGTGGACGCGCGCAGCCAGGCCGAGGCGCGGGCATCCGCTCAAAATATTCTGGATCTGCTGGAGCAGTCCACCGGCTGGCAGGTCGACCACCTACACGACTAAAGCGGATGCCCACCCGCGGCACACAGGCGCGCCGCATAAGCTCTCTGGTATGACTGAAGCCACTGCCCCTGCACCGCGCATCACGATGTACGGGGCGGAGTGGTGCGGCGACTGCCGCCGTTCCAAGTCGCTGCTCGACCGCCTCGAGGTGGACTACGACTACGTGGACCTGCTGCTCGTCGAAGACGGTGCCGACCGCGCCCGCGCCATCAGCGGGCGCACCAACATTCCCGTCATCGTGTTTCCCGACGACACCCACCTGGTCGAGCCGAGCGACGCCGAGGTGCGAACCAAGCTCACGCAGCTCGGCCGCCTGAGCTGACCCGACGCCGTAGCCGCCACCCCCGTGCTACTGTCAGAAATCGTAGATACCAACGGGGGTCGCACCATGCACGCAACGCTCACACCTACGACACGGCGCGTTCCCATTTCGCTGTGGATCAGCGCGGTACTTTTCGTGGTCTACAGTGCCCTCGGCGTGGCCGTAGCTCTGGCCGTGCGCACCGATGCGCTGAACATTCTCGCCCTGTTGACCGTGTCTCCACTGATGTTCGTGGGCATGGTCGTGTCCGTGGTCGACATCGTGCGCACCCGCAAGCGCGGCGACGCCGACCCGGCCTACACTCGCCTGCAGTGGGTCGGCCTCGCACTCATGGTCGCGGCGATGCCGCTCTGGATGGCCATCGCGATTGCCATCGCCTCCCTGCCCTAAACCGCGGTACATCGAAGAATTCTTCTGCTGTTCACACAGAACGCTGATATTTCATCAGCTTCGGGCGTAGTGTCGAGGAACTACCCCGGACCCGGTAGCGGTTTCGACCGCGACGAGCGAGGGGTTTTGATGTTTCACACGTTTCTACATTCAATAAGCGACTTCTCCGGCGGGGCATCGCCCTCCGTCGGGATAGCCCTGCCACCGATCGCCGTGATCGCCACCGGGGCCATTGATCTCGATCAACAGTCCTCGCCTCAGGTTTCGGCACTGCACGCGACCACACGATCGGCTAGCACGACGACACTTGAAGATTGGCTCGACCAGCTGCCGACGCGTGGCTGGGACGCCTGAGCGCAGTCAGGATGCCTCGGTGCGCGCAGCTGCGTCAGCGCCAGCCGAGATCGGGTGCGATCTGCTGCACGACGGTCTCGAGCAGGTGAGAGTTGTAGTCCACGCCGAGCTGGTTCGGGATGGTCACGAGCACGGTGTCGGCGTCGGCCCAGGACTGCCGGTAGATGGCGATCTGATCGGCCTGCAGGTCTCCGAACGGCACGCCGGTGTCTTCGGTGTAATAGCCAGCAGACCGGTGCGCCCGGTCATCTGCGGGTTGGCCGGCGCCATTCCGGCGCCGCTGATCGCGGCCCGAAAGATTGCCGTGCGCGCACGAGCGTCATCGGCGTCGCTGCTGCCCTCGGACGGAACATACCCGAACGCCTCGTAGCCGCGCAAGGCGGTCTCGGGTGAACCGCGGCTGATGCCGAGTTGCAGACGCCCGTTGCTGATCAGGTCGGTGATCGCGGCTTCTTCGGCCATGTACAGCGGGTTCTCGTAGCGCATGTCGATGACGCCGGTGCCGAGCTCGATCCGGTTGGTAGTGGCCGAAGGAGAGGAATCCGATGCGCTTCATATTCGGTGCAGCGTTTGCACCCGCCGAGCTATTCCCACGCGTTCAGGACAAGGGGCGCCCCCGTGTGGGGGCACCCCGGTTCTCACACCTAGCGGCGCACGATGGAGCGCAGCAGGCGCACAGCAACTGAGAGCGACGCCATGTCGTCCTGCGCGAGCGAGTTGACCTCTTCGAAGACGCTGCGCGCGCGGCCGAGCTGTTCGGCGTTGAGCGCTTCCCAGGCCAACAGGCGGTCGTCGGCAGCACCATCATCCGTTTCGTCGAGAACTGACCGGGTCATGTCGGCGACAGTTGAGTACAAGTCGTCGCGGAGTGCGGCGCGGGCGAGTGCCTGCCAGCGGTCCTTGCGTGGCAGCTTGGTGATGCGCTCGAGCAGGTTGTCGACACCGAAACGGTTGTAGACCGTGTAGTAGATCTCAGCGACCTCGGTGACCTGCACGTTCGCCCGGGCAGCCACCTTGGCCACGTCGAGCAGCGCGTATGCCTCGAACAGTTCGGACCAGCGACGACCGAGGTCGTCGGGCAGGCCCCATTCTCTGGCCTTTTCCTCCTGCGTTTCGAGGCGACCCCGGTCGGTGCCCTGCAAGTATTCGCCGAGGTGCTCCCGCATGAGCGCGATCTGCGGCTTGTACTTGGCGATCACCGCGCCGACAGGCATATTGCCGCCGTGGTTGACCTGCCAGCGCACCGCGCGGTCGAGCAGCCGGCGAATATCCAGGTGGATCGCCGTCCACTTCTCGGTCGGGAACGACGACGGCAGCGCATTGAGCTCGCCCACCATCGTGTCAATATCGAAGATCTCGCGCAGTGCCACGAAGGCACGCGCGATCGTCGCCTGGTTGGCCGACGTCTCTTCCATCGCGCGGAAGGCGAAGGTGATGCCGCCGAGGTTGATCATGTCGTTCGCGACAACCGTAGCGATGATTTCCCGGCGAAGCGGATGCGTGTCCAGTTCCGCATCGAACCGCTCCGACAGGTGCGTCGGGAAGTACCGGCGCAGGGTGCTGCCGAACCAGGGATCATCTGCCAGGTCGCTGTCGCGCAGCGCCGTGGCCAGTTCGATCTTGGCGTAGGCGGCGAGCACGCTCAGCTCGGGGCTGGTCAGGCCCTGGCCGCGGTCGAGGCGTTCCCTCAGTGTGGCCGTGGTCGGCAGGGCTTCCAGCTCGCGCTGAAGGTCGCCCGATTCTTCGAGCCAGTTCATGAGGCGCTCGTAGCTCGGGCTCCAGTTGTTCACGAGCACCCGGTCGTTGAGCAGCAAAATGTTCTGGTCGACGTTGTCCACCAGAACCAGACGTCCCACCTCGTCGGTCATCTCGGCCAAGAACGCGGCGCGTTCGGCCGGGTCGAGCTTGCCGGCGGCGACCATGCGGTCCACGAAGATCTTGATGTTGACCTCGTGGTCGGAGCAGTCCACCCCGGCCGAGTTATCGATCGCGTCGGTATTGAGGATGACGCCGGCGAGCGCGGCTTCGATGCGGCCGAGCTGGGTGAAGCCGAGGTTTCCGCCCTCCCCCACGACCTTGACCCGCAGGTCGCGGCCGTCGACCCGAATCCCGTCGTTGGCCTTGTCGCCGACCTGCGCGGCCGTTTCACCGCTGGCCTTGACGTAGGTGCCGATGCCGCCGTTGTAGAGCAGGTCGGTAGGGGCAAGCAGAATGGCTCGCAACAGTTCGGGCGGGCTCAGCTGAGTCGTGCCTTCCGGCAGACCGAGCACGACCTGCACTTCGGCCGAGATCGGAACGACCTTGGCCTGACGTGGAAAGACGCCGCCGCCGGTGCTGATGAGGTCGGTGGAATAGTCAGCCCAGGACGAGCGCGGCAGTTCGAACAACCGGGCCCGTTCGTCGAAGGAGAGCGCCGGGTCGGGGTTGGGATCGAGAAAAATGTGCCGGTGGTCGAAGGCCGCGACGAGTTTGGTGTGCTTTGAGAGCAGCATCCCGTTGCCGAACACGTCACCCGACATGTCGCCAACGCCGACGACGGTGAAGTCTTCGGTCTGGGTGTCGACGCCGAGTTCGCTGAAGTGGCGTTTGACCGACTCCCAGGCGCCCTTGGCGGTGATGCCCATCTCCTTGTGGTCGTAGCCGACCGAGCCACCGGAGGCGAATGCGTCGCCGAGCCAGAAACCGTACTCGGCCGCGAGGCCGTTGGCGATGTCGGAGAAGGATGCCGTGCCCTTGTCGGCGGCCACGACCAGATAGCTGTCGTCATCGTCATGACGCACCACGCGGTGCGGCGCCACAACATGCTCACCATCGGCTTCGGCGACCAAGTTGTCGGTCAAGTCGAGCAGGCCGCGGATGAATGTTTTGTAGCTGTCGATACCCTCGGCCATCCAGGCGGCACGGTCGAGGGCTGGGTCTGGGAGCTTCTTGGCGAAGAACCCGCCCTTGGCACCGGTGGGTACGATGACGGCGTTCTTGACGGTTTGCGCCTTGACCAGGCCGAGCACCTCGGTGCGGAAGTCTTCACGACGGTCCGACCAGCGCAGCCCTCCGCGGGCCACCTTGCCAAAGCGCAGGTGCACGCCCTCCACGCGCGGCGAGTACACCCAGATCTCGAACATGGGCTTGGGCGAGGGCATCTGCTCGATCTGGGAGGGGTCGAGTTTGATGCTGAGGTAGGGCTTGTACTGAAAGAAGTTCGTGCGCAGCGACGCTTCGATCAGCGTGATGAGGGTACGCAGTACGCGGTCGGCGTCGAGGGTGGCGACCTGCTCCATCGCGAGCCGCAGCTGTTCGCGCACGTCGGTGAGGCGCAGGATCCGCTCATCGTCGGCCAGGTCGGGGTCGAACCGCGCTTCAAACAGCGCCACCAGCCCGCGGGTGACGTCGGGGTTGGCGAGCAGGGCATTCGCGACGAAGCCGTAGGAGTTGGTGTTGCCGATCTGGCGCAGGTACTTGGCGTAGCTGCGCAGGATGACCACACGGTGCCAGGGCATGCCGTCTTGCAGCACGAGACGATCGAGGCTGTCGGATTCGATGACTCCGCTGATGGCCGCGCCGAACGAGTCCGCGAGTAACGTGCCGGTCGCGACCGGGTCGACGCCGGCCGGGTAGTGCAGGCCGAGGTCGTAGAGATAGAAGCGCCGCCCGTCGGTGGTCTGAATTTCAAACGGCACCTCATCAAGTACCTCGATGCCGAGATTCTGCAGAAACGGCAGAATCTGGCTGAGGCTTTTCGGTTCGGTCATGTAGAGCTTGATGCGAGCGTCTTCGCCGGGGTCACCGGCGGTTTTGGGCAGGTACACGTGCAGCCCCGGGCGGGTGTGACCCTCAGCGGATGCCCCGACCTCCGCAGCGCAGGCCTCAAATCGGGAGATGTCTTCGAGGGCATCATCGATTTCGTAGTCGACCCGGTAGCTGTCGGGAAAAGCGTCGGCCCAGATATCGGCCAACCGCTCGGCTTCTTCGACCGAGTGTGTTTCGCGAAGTTCGTCACTGATACCCTCTGGCCACGAGCGGACGGCCATGGCCAGGCGGTGTTCCAAGGCGGCGATATCGACGGAATCCGCCGAGACATCCTTGGGCAAGCGGATGCGATAGAACAGTCGCGCGAGCGCCGATTCGGTCATGCGCGCTTCGAAGTCCAGCGACTCAGCGCTGAAGGTCTCTTGGAGCTCTTTCTCGATGCGCAGCCGCACGGCGGTGTTGTAGCGGTCACGCGGCAGGTAGACCAGGGCCGACATGAACCGACCGTAGATGTCCGGCCGCAGGAACAGGCGGGTACGACGACGTTCCTGCAGACGCTGGATGGCGAGCGACGCGGTGACCAGGTCGGGCACCTCGATCTGGAACAGCTCGTCACGGGGATAGGTTTCCATGATGCCGAGCAGGTCTTTACCGCTGTGTGACTCGAGCGGAAAACCGACCTCGGTCATGACGGCTTTGACCTTTTCGCGCAGCACCGGAACGGCCGTGACCGAGCTGGTGTAAGCGCTCGCGGCGAACAGACCGATGAAGCGCTGCTCACCGTTGACCTGGCCGGCGGCATCGAAACTCTTGATTCCGATGTAGTCGAAGTAGGCGGGACGGTGCACGGTGGAGCGGGAGTTGGCCTTCGTGATCACCAGGGCGGTGCGCTCGCGCGCTTTCTGTCGGCCGGCATCCGTTAGGTGCTGAATCTGGTGGCGGTCGTCAGCGGAGCGCAGCAGGCCGAGGCCGCTGCCCTCGATGAGGGTGAGCACGTCTTCGCCGTCCAGCGTCTCGAGGTTGTACTCGCGGTAGCCGAGAAACGTGAAGTTGCCCTCGTCGAGCCAGTGCAGCAACTGCTGGGTCTGGTGGAGGTCTTTGATCTGGTCGCCACCGGCGATGGTGTCGAGCGCGTTGGCGATCTGCATGGCCTTGGTGCGCATGAGCGGCCAGTCTTCGACGGCGGCACGAACGTCGCCGAGAACGGCGGCCAGCCCGGCGATGAGGCTGGCCTGTTCTTCGTCGCTCGCGCTGTCGATCTCGATGGCGATCCAGGACTCGAGGTGTGAGGCATCATCACCGGTCGCGATGAGGTGCGCGATGTTCGGCATGGCAGAGGTATCGCCGCTGGAGACACCGGCGCTGGCCGGGATTCGGTTGATGTCGACGAGATCGTTCGTCGCCTTGCTGCGGGCCACGATCAGCAGGGGGTGCACGACCAAATGGATGGCTGAGTGTTGGCGCACCAGCTCGGCCGTGACCGAGTCCACGAGAAAGGGCATGTCGTCGGTGACGATATAGACGACACTGCGACCGGATTCATTGTGAATCTCGATGGTTGCCGTCTTGGGTACTCGGCGCTGGGCGACCTGCCAGTGCTCGCGGGCCCGGGATGCGAGAAGCTCCGGGTCATAGTTCGCGGCATCTTCGTCTGTTAGATGCTCATAGTAATCATCTATGAACGTTTCGAGCGTGGGATCTAACGGGGACAGACCCGTTCGGGTGAAACCAGACGACATCGAAAAAACGCCTCCATCAAATTCATCGTCGTGCGGTACGAATCGACACGACGAAATACGTGTGCAGGGCTCCTGCGCCGGGCACGTCGGTGTGCCTCGTCGAACTCAATCATGGAGATCCCTTGCTCGCCCATCGTACCGCCGGGCCCTGCACCCGGGCTGGTCGCCGCAGAACCTGCGGCCAGCCGCGACGAAACGGCCCACGCGTCGTCGATTCGCTCGTGACCGGGGCATAAACTGCCTAAAAGTGTTGAGCTAGTACCAGCCGACGGTCTGCGAGTGCGACCAGGCGGCGCACGGCGTTCCGTAGGACGAGGCCTTGATGTAGCCGAGGCCCCAGGCGATCTGCGTGGTGGCGTTCGTGGCCCAGTCGTTGCCGGCCGACGCCATCTTGCTTCCAGGCAGCGCCTGGGGAATTCCGGTCGCGCCGCTGCTGGAGTTCATGGCCGCGTAGTTCCAGCCGGATTCTTTCTGCCAGAGACGGTCGAGGCAACTGAACTGATCCGCGCCCCAGCCGTACTGCGAAACGGCCATGGATTGTGCGGTGGCGCGTGCACCGTCGACGGTGTTGCCTCCGGCGACAGATTGCACGCGAGCGGCTTCGGCAGCCGCCTGGGCAGCGGCTTCGGCCGCAGCAGCGTCCGCCGCAGCAGCCGCCGCAACCTCGGCGGCGACGCGGTCGACTTCAGCGGTGGCGGCAGCGACGGACGCGGTCTCAACCTTCGTCTCGGCCGTGAGCGATTCCACCCGGTCGATGGGCATGATCGCGTAGCTGGCGAGCGAGCTGGCTACCGAGGTGAGTGTGGTGGCATCCACTTTGCTCTCACTGGCAGCGATGACGACGTTGGCGGCGCTGAGCGCAGCGGATGCGTTGTCGCGAGAGACCGACTCACCGTGCGCCGCGTAGTAGTCGAGCTGGTCGCTCTGCAGGCCGGTGCTTTCGGCGAGTACGGTCGTGGCGGCGATGCTGTCTTGCCGGGCATCGGCGGACTGGGCGACGAATCCGCTGCTGGCGACGAGGCCGGCGATAACGAGTGCGGCACCGGTGGCAACGAAGATCTCATGCCAGCGGGTGCGTGGTTTGCGGGGCTTGTGCTGCGTTCGAGGGGCGAGGTGGGCATGGGGCGTTTCAGTGTTTTTTGGGCGCATGTCCTTCATCTGGCGCGAATGATGGACGCTAGGTACGCCCGTTCGCTGGGTTTCGAGCCCGTGCACTTCGGGGTGGCGCGGGCGAGTTGGCCAGCATGCCCGGCCTGTTTGAAAGAAACCTCACGATTTTCTCCGAAACCCCTGATTTTCGGTCACAGGCGCTGAGCCATGGCATACTTTGCGATTTCCCACGGGCGGCGACGCGGCAGCAACCAGACGATTATGCTGATCAAAGGTGAATTATTCGGCAGGATGCGATTTGACCGGCGGGGCCTTGCAGCCTACAAAGAAGTCAGAATTAATCTTTCGCCGCGAGGGCGAGCAAGCGCCCCAGCGCGTGATTTTACTCGACGCGCTCCTGCTCCAGACGCACATTTCCCTCCGAGCGCTCAACGGTGTGACGGCCGACATGCTCGAGGATGGTCGCGCAGATTCTCATGCCGACCTTGAACCGCGACAGCTCGAAATTCTCGTTGGGGGCGTGATTGTTCTGGTCGGGGTTGGCGTAGGGCACCAGAATTGAGGGAATGCCGAGAATGTCGGTGAAAACGTAGTTCGGCAGCGAGCTGCCGAGGCTGGGCACGACGAAGGGAATCACCCCGGTCGCCTGCTCAACGGCGCCGGCCAGAATCGCAACGTAGGGATTGTCGAGGGCGGTACGCGAGGGGGGAATCGAGCTGAGTCGCGTCAGCCCCACCATCGGGGCATGCTGCGCCAGGTGCACCTGTAGCAGCCGAAAGATCTCGTCCGGATGCTGCCCGGGCACGAGTCGCATGTCGAGGTGCGCCCTGGCGCTGCTTGAAATAACTGTTTTCATGCCTGGCCCGGTGTAACCGCTGGTCAGGCCGGTGATGGTCATCGTCGGCCGCAGCATCAAGCGTTCGTAGTAGTCGTGTCCCTCCGGCGAGGGCAGCTCCGTGATGTCGTAGTCGCTGAAGTGGTCCTTCAGATCGAGGGGCAGCCCGGCAAGATTCGCACTTTCGGCGGGCGTCGGCGGCCGCACGTCATCGAAGAAGCCCGCCACGGCAATCTCGCCACTCGGTTTCCACAGCGTGGCCAGTGCCTGAGTGAGCTGCTGCGCGGCGTCGGGCAGCAGACCGCCGAGGCTGCCCGAGTGCGCATCCCGATTCGCCCCGCGTGTACACAGCTCGACGCCGAGCTGCCCGCGAGTGCCGAGCACGAGCTGCGGCATGCCGCTGCGATGCACGGGGCCATCCGAGGTTATGGCCAGATCAGCCATCAGGAGATGACGATTTTGTCGAACGAGTTCGGCCAGGTGCGGGCTGCCGATCTCTTCTTCTCCCTCGATGAGCACCTTGACGTTCACCGGCAGCTCGCCGTGTGCGGCCAGCGTCGCCCGGAGGGCAAAGAGCTGCGCGAGGTGCTGGCCTTTGTTGTCACTGGTGCCGCGCCCGTACATGCGACCGTCGCGAATGGTCGGCTCGAACGGGTCACCCTGCCAGTGCGCGCTGGTTTCGGCCGGTTGCACATCGTAGTGACCATAAATGAGCACCGTCGGTCGCCCGGGGTCGACGATGCATTCGCCGTACACGGCCGGCGGCCCAAAACCCTCGATCAGGTGCGTGCGCAGACCACTCCCGCACACGCTGTGCTGCACGGCCTGGGCGCACAGGGCCAGGTCCTCCGTCGGCGAAGCGCTGACGCCAGCGATACCAACGAGGTAGGCGAGTTCTTCGAGCGCGGCACCGAATCCGGCGTCGATGTGGGCGTAAACATCGTCAATGCTCACGGTGTCGCCGGCCCGAAGACTGGCACCGGCGCCTGCCCCGGCCGTGATCGCCAGCCGACCTGCACCGGGCTGCCGATTCGGCAGGCTTCCCCCGTGAGGTTGGTCAGCAAGCGCGGCCCCTCCTCGAGCTGTACGACCGCCACAACGTACGGGGTCACCAGCCCGAGTTCCGGCGCGGCCTTCAGATGCACGGTGGTCTGCGAATAGACCGTTCCCCGGCCGCTCGCCGCGACCCATCCGATGTCATCGCTGTCGCAGGCGAGGCAGAAGGGGCGAGGATAGAACTGATACTGACGGCAGGCTCCGCATTGTTGGATCACGAGCTGTTCCTTGCTCGCGGCCTCCCAGAAATGCGCGGTCGTGGGGTCGGCCCAGTCGAACAGTGACTCAACCACGAACCAACACCGCCGTCGCTGCCGTGGAGAAGAGTCCGCCAATGCCGTGCACCAGTCCGACCGTCGCCCCGGGCACCTGCCGCGCTCCGGCCTGGCCGCGGAGCTGCCGCACCGCTTCGATAACCAAGAGGATGCCCAGCGCCCCCGGATGACAATAGGACAGCCCTCCCCCCGAGGTGATCGAGGGGAGACTGCCGGTGATGCTCAGATTGCCCTCCTGCACAAACGCGCCGGCGTCACCGCGCGCGCAGAACCCGACGTCTTCGAGCGCGAGCAGCACGCTGATCGTCGACGCATCGTAGGGCTCGAAGACGTCGATATCGGCGTGCCCAACCTCCGCCATCCGTAGCGCGGCACGAGCGGCCGCGACCCCCGGCGAGGCCTCAAGACTCGGCAGCTGCGGAATATGCCACTGCCTCGCGCTCTCCCCGGTACCGGCCACTCGAATCGGCGTATTCGCCGAATCCCGGGCACGGTCCCCGGTCGTCAACACGATGGCACCGCCGCCGTCGGTGACCAGGCAGCAGTCCAGGCGACGAAGCGGAGCACAGATCAGGCGCGACTCGAGCACATCGTCAATGGTGAGCCGATCACGCTTCCAGGCCTTGGGGTTCAGGCCCGCCCACTGCCGTGCGGTCACGGCCACGGACGCCAGCTGTTCGCGTGTGGTCCCGTACTCGTACATGTGTCGGGCCGCGAGCAGCCCGAACTGGCCCATCGGGGCCGGAAGACCATACGGCTGTTCAAACTGGGGGGACGTTGCTTTCTCATTCCAGTGATTGAGCTTGCGAGTGGCGCGGGTGCGCTGCCGGGACGCGTACACGATCAGGGCGACCCGGCAGCGTCCGGCCTGCAGGGCCGCCGAGGCATGACCGAGAAAGGCCACGAAGGCGGCGCCGCCGAGATCGCTGGAGTCGGAGTAACTCGGCTGGATTCCGAGATACTCCCCGACCTGCACCGTGCCTTCCTCGCCGAGGTAGTTCACGAACAATCCGTCGACATCACGCAGGGTCAGGCCGGCATCGGCGAGCGCTTCCCTGGCTGCGAGCGCAATCATCGACAGCTCGGATTGGTCTCGTACTTCGCCCAATGGCGCTTCGGCTACCCCCGAGATGAACACCTCACGGTCCGGTCCTGTCATCAACATTGCGTAACCCCTCGGCGAGCATCGACGGACATTTCTGTTCATCATATAGACATGTCATCTATCCAGCGATACAGTTTGAGAAATTCCACGACGCACGAAACACCGCCCCACCCGAACCGGGCGACACGGAAAGCGACACCATGACCGCAGACTCACCTTTCATCACCTCGCCGGTCTCCTACGCGCAGCGCATTGCTGACCTCGCCGCCGAACGCGGCGAGCGCACCGCGCTCATTTTCGTCGCCCCCGACGGCAGCGAGAGTTGCCTCAACTGGGCAGAGCTCGATACGCGCGCCAATCAGATGGCACGCCTACTGGCGGGCTACGGCGTTGGCCCGACGACCCTGCTGGCAATCTGCCTGCCCACCCGCGCCGAACACATTGTCGCCGCCATCGCCGCCTGGCGACTCGGCGCCTGCACGCTCCCGTTGTCGCCGCAGATGCCAGAGCGGGAACGTCGCGAAATTCTCGCGGTGAGTGAATCGTGGCGCACCACCGTCATGCTCGTGGAACACGAGGGGCAGCATCCCGGCGATATCTCACTCGACGAGCTTTCGGCACTCGACACCGTTGACGCATCAGCGCTACCAGCCATCACCGCGTGGCCGGGAAAGGCGATCTGCTCCGGCGGCTCCACCGGCCGCCCCAAAATCATTCTCGACGACCGACCGTGGCAGAAGATCCCCGGCCAGGGCAGCTCCCTGCACCGGTTCGGCCTGCGCGCCGACCAGACCCAGCTGATCACCGGCCGGCTGTATCACAACATCTCCTTCAGCCTCACGCACAACGGTCTCTTCGAGGGCCACACGGTAATTCTGCTGGAAAAGTTTGATGCCGCCCTCACCGTGTACGTCATCGAGCGGCACCGGGTCACTTTTCTCGCCATGGTGCCCATCATCATGCAGCGCATCGCTCGACTGCCCGATGTACTCACCCGCGACTTCTCCAGCATTGACGCCTTCTATCACAGCGGCGCGGTCTGCCCGGTGTGGGTCAAACGCGTCTGGTTACAGCTGGTCGAACCGGTGAAACAATACGACTGTTATGGCGGCGCGGAGGGCACCGGAGTCGTCGCTATTCGCGGCGACGAGTGGATGCTCCGCGAGGGTAGCCTGGGCCGGCCGGTTGACACGCGACTGAGCATCCGGGACAGCGCCGGGGTTCCGCTGCCGGCCGGCGAGATCGGGGAGATCTTCACCGGGCCCGAGGGCGCCCCCATGACGTTCCGGTATCTCGGCGCCGAACCACCGGCATCCACTTCCGACGGACTGGTCACGCTGGGAGATCTCGGCTGGCTCGACGACGACGGCTACCTCTATCTGGCTGATCGCCGGGTCGACCTGATCATCACCGGCGGCGCCAATGTGTACCCCGCCGAAGTCGAGGGGGTGCTCTCGGAACACCCCGGCATCGCAGACGCCGTGGTGATCGGCGTCGACGACGACGAGTGGGGCAAACAGGTCTACGCCATCCTGCTGCCCACCGACCCGGGCGCGCCGCCCGACGTCGACGACGTTCGGGCATTCTGCCGGGAACGCCTCGTCCCCTACAAGGTGCCGAAGACCTTCGAGTTCGTCAGTACGAGCTTCCGCGACGAATCGGGCAAGATGCGCCGATCGGCGCTGGCGAGCGATCGCAACCAGCGCCAGGCATCCGCTCTGGTTACAGCCTCCGGAAACGACCTCTCATGACACCCCAGTTGCGCGCCCTGATCAATGCCCGGCTCATCGACGGCACCGGCGGCCCGGCCCGCGAGCGGGCGACCGTGATCATCGACGGCGAGCGGATCGTCGAGGTGACCGAAGACCGACCGCTTCCCGTCACGGTCGAGGTCGTCGACCTGGGCGGCGCCACCCTGATGCCCGGCCTCATCGACTGCCATACCCACCATGCTGCCTGGGCGCAGAGCCTTGTCACCCATCCGGAACCGCTGGGACTGCTGATGTCCCAAACGGTGGCCGCCCTGAAGACGACCGTGGAGGCGGGAATCACCACGGCACGAGACCTCGGCGGCCTGGAACGGGGCTTCGTTCTGGCCGTCGACCGCGGCGTCATTCCCGGTCCGCGTTTGCAGACCTCGCTGATCATCGTGTCGCCGACCAACTCCCTGATGGATGCCCACCCGGTGTCGGGCGGTGCGATCACGTCCCGCGGACGCTACGAGACTCTGCCAGGCCTTCCCGAACCCTGGTGCGACGGTCCGGTGGCCGCGCGGGCCAAGGTGCGGGAAGTTATTCGTATGGGTGCCGACGTCATCAAAGTGGCGATGACCGGCAGCATGACCTTCGCGGCACGCCGCCCGAACCGCCCGCTGTTCACCCCGGAAGAACTCGCTGCGATCGTGGACGAGGCCCATCTGGAGGGAATCCCGGTGTGCGCGCACGCCCACGGCGATCCCGGCGCGATTCTCGCGGTGCGTGCCGGCGTTGACACGATCGAGCACGGAACCTATCTGACCGAGGAATGCGCGCGCGAAATGGCTGATCGGGGCACATGGTATGTTCCAACAATGTGCATCTCTAACTGGCACAGCACCCTCTCCCAGGAAAGTGTGCGAGCCCACACCATTGACATGCCGGCGCGCCATCGCGAAAGCCTTGCTCTGGCCGTTCGATTCGGCGTGCGCATCGCTGCTGGCACCGACACCAACCCGTTCCACGGCTTCGGCCGCACCGGCATGGAACTGGAGCTTCTGGTAGAGGCCGGTATGACCTCGCCCGAAGCGATCAGGGTCGCCACGGACCAGTCCAGCCAGTGCATGGGCGTTTCAGCCGACGTTGGCACGGTTGCCGCGGGAAAATTCGCCGACCTGCTCATTGTCGACGGCGACCCGCACCGGGACATCCGCTTGTTGCAGGATGCGAAACGTCGCACCGCCGTGTTGAAAGGCGGCCAGTTTATGAGCGGTTCGCTCCTGTCTATAGCGGATGCCCACAGTCGCCACACAATGGCGGTCACCGCATGACGGCCCACGCCACGGACGATCCGGAGACCTCGGCCGCCCCAACCGCAGTTGCACCAGCCGGCCCCGCCACCGATTACATGATCGGGCCGGTCGCTGCGGCCCTCGATATCATGCTCGAGTTCGAGAACGGGCAACAAGAGCTGCGCGTCGCCGACATCGCCCGCCGAGTTGGCGTGACCCGCAACAAGGCGTTTCGTCTCATCAAAACCCTCGAATCGCGCGGCTTTCTGCAACGCACCGGCGACCACTACCGGGTGGGCAGTCGATTGCTCACCCTCGGCGAGATGGCAGCCCAGCCAATCGAAGCGTTGCGGGCCGCCGCGCAGCCCGAGATAGAAATGTTGCATGCCGCGACCAATGAAACGATCTATGTGCTGGTTCCGGTTGGCAACGAGGCAATCTGTATCTCCAGCATGGAGAGCACCCATTCGCTGCGCATCTCGGCCGCCATCGGCACCAAACGACCGCTGGATTCGGGGGCCGGGCAGAAAATGCTGCTCTCGGGTCAGGACGAGCAACGCCTGAGCCAGGTGCTCAGCCACCGGGGGCCGGCTTTCACCGAACACACCATCACCGGCGAGGCCGAGTTGCGCCAAGAACTACAGGAGATTGGCCGACGCGGTTACAGCCTCAGTCTCGGTGAGGTCGACGCCGGGGCCGGTGCCGTCGCCGCGCCCGTCTGCGATTATTCGGGCGAAATGATCGCGGCTCTGGTCATAGGGGGGGCCATGTCGCGGGTGACAGGCAATCTCGAGGGCGCCTGGAAAGATTTGGTCGTCAGCGCTGCCCACCGAATTTCTACAAGGCTCGGCTTCCACCGACCTTAGCGACGCTTCTGCCAACACCACCAGCGCGGGTCACCGTGCCGCAGCTTCGATGCGGTGTCTTCAGTGACCCGCGGGTCAACCGTCAGCCCCGCACGCTCGCCGAAGTAATCAACAGATATACCAAATGTCTATACAGTGATTTACTGCCATGATACGCTCAGCCCCAACTTGTTGGAAACGAGAGTGGGCCGGGCAGCATAACAAACCACATTTCCAGCAGGCGCGTTGAGTTCAGCCCAATCAACTACAGCAATGGAGTACCGACAATGAAACGTATCCAGGTCGCGAAAACCCTCTGCCTAGCCCTCTCCGTCTCGCTCTTAGCCGGCTGCAGCGCAGCCGTCGAACCGGAGGAACCGGCAGCATCCACCCTGATGGACCAGGCCATTCACGATGCCCTTCCCCAGGACATTCAGGACGCTGGTGAGTTCACGGTCGTCACGAGTGGCGCAAACCCGCCGTGGTGGGTCACGACGCCCGGAAAAACCGGTGAGTACACCGGTGCCGGCGCCGAACTGATGGATGCCATCGCCGAAGTGATGGGCGTAGAGGCCAAGATCGCGACCGTGCCGGACATTTCCGGAGCGTTCGCCGCGATCAGCGCCAAACGTTACGCCTTCGGCTTCTTTCCCTACGCTGACTCGGTCGGGGGACCGAAGGAACGCCCAGGTGCCGAATTCGTTGACGTTTTGCAGGAGGTCGTGCCTTTTCTGGTCGAAAAGGGCAACCCCAAGAACGTCACCAACATGGACGAGCTGTGTGACGTCACCGTGGCCGCGCTCGCCAACGCCGCAACCTATAAGGTTGCCGAGGCTCAGGCAGTGAAGTGCCAGGAGCAGGGCAAAGACCTCACGGTGCTGAGCGTCGCGAGCGTTCCCGACGGCGTGCTGGCGCTGAGATCGGGACGAACGGATGCCTTCTTCACGGGTGGAGCCTCGCTGTTCTACGCGGCCAAGGAATCGAACGGCGAGTTGGAGGTCGTCGGCGACGAGTTCTCGAACGGGTTCGCCGGTCAGTTCATGGGTGCCCTGCTCCCCAAGGGCTCCGAACTCTCCGCCCCCCTGCTCGCGAGCTTTCAAGTGCTCTTCGACAATGGTGACTACGAGAAGATCATGACCAAGTACGGCCTCGATCGCGAACTCATCGACCAGCCCGGCATCAACCTGTACGCCGATTGGCTCGTCGAGAACCCGCAGTAGTCATGGCAACTCTGCCGAGTAACCAGACCGACCTCGAGCTCCCGGTCACGCACCACCCCGTGGACGTAGCCCGGGCGTTGTCACCAAGGCGCCCCGCCACCTGGGTGCTTTCCATCATCACCGTGGTCGTCGCCGCACAACTCGTGCACCTGCTGTTGACGAACCCCAACTTTGAATGGAACGTTGTCGCGCAGTACCTCAACAGCGAAACCGTGCTTCAGGGCGTCGTCATGACTCTCTTTCTCACGGTGACAGCGATGACAATCGGTCTGGTTCTCGGCGGCATTCTGGCGGTGTGCCGCTTGTCGGACAACGCCCTCCTGCGCGCGCTCGCCTCGTCGTACATCTGGTTCTTCCGGGGTACACCGCAGCTCGTACAACTGATTTTCTGGTTCAACATCGGCTTACTCGTGCCGGTCCTGAGCATCGGCATACCGTTCGGTCCGACCTTCGCCTCGATCGAGTCCAACACCCTGGTGACACCACTGTTGGCGGCTATCGTGGGTTTGGGCCTGCACGACGCCGCGTACCAGGCGGAGATCTATCGCGCCGGGCTGATCTCGGTGGACGAGGGGCAGCTTGAGGCCGCCAAGGCCCTGGGCATGAAGCCGGTGCGAGTCTTCTTTCGCATCCAGCTGCCGCAGGCGATGAGATTCATTGTTCCACCCACCTTCAACTCCATCATCGCGCTGGTCAAAGGCACGTCCCTGGTCAGTGTGATCGGGGGTGCCGAGTTGTTGTTCTCGGTCAAGGAGATCTACAGCCAGACCTACCAGACGGTGCCGCTGCTGATCGTCGCGAGCATCTGGTACCTGTTCATCACGACGGTGCTCAACGGCGTGCAATTCTTCATTGAGCGTCACTACGGCCGGGGTTCCAGCCGCAACGGCAGCTCCTCCCCCGTCGCGCGTTTTCTCGATCGACGGGCCGCCGAACGCAATTTGAATCGAGGGATGGAATCATGACGCAGCCCATTCTGCGCATCAGCGGATTGCGCAAACAATTCTCTGGAGTCGAGGTGCTCAAGGGCATCGACCTTGAGGTGCGGGTCGGCGAGACCGTCGCAATTCTCGGCTCGTCGGGCTCGGGCAAATCCACGCTGCTGCGCTGTGTGAACTGCCTCGAGGTTCCCAGCGGCGGGTCGATCTGGCTGGGCGATGAGCTGATGGGCTACCGGCAGGAGTCCGGCGGGGCCGTGCGTCGGCTCACCGAAAGCCAGATTGCCGTGCAGCGTCGCAAAGTGGGAATGGTTTTTCAGAACTTCAACCTGTTTCCACACTGGACCGTTCTGCAGAACATTGCCGACGGACCGCGCTCAATTCTCAAGCTGAGCAAGGCCGAAGCCATCGAACGCAGCATGACGCTGCTGACCCGGGTCGGCCTGGCCGACCGCGCTCATGCCTATCCGCGCCAGTTGTCCGGAGGGCAGCAGCAGCGCGTCGCCATCGCTCGGGCCCTGGCCCTGGAACCCGCCGTGCTTCTGTTTGACGAACCGACCTCGGCCCTCGACCCGGAGAACGTCGGCGAAGTCACCGACGTCATGGCTGCCCTGGCGGCCAGCGGTGCCACCATGCTCGTGGTGACCCACGAGCTCGGCTTCGCCCGGGCCGCCGCCGATCGAGTTGTCTTCATGGACGGGGGCGTCATTCTGGAGCAGGGAACCCCGACCGAGGTGTTCGACCATTCGCAGCAAGCGCGTACCCGGGAGTTCATGCGCAAAACCCTGGTCTGATTCGACAAGTCTCCTGCGGCGGCTCACACTAGAACCACCAATCAGTCGCATTCAGTCGCATTCAGTCGCATTCAAAGGAGAAGCCGTGACCGTGCTCGCCGACGCCCGTGAACTCGCCCCAGACATCACCGACCTGCGCCACCGACTGCACCAGGAACCCGAAATCGGGCTCGACCTGCCGCGCACCCAGGAGAAGGTGCTCGAGGCTCTCAGCGGTCTGCCGTACGAGATCAGTCTCGGTACCGACACCACCTCGGTGACGGCGGTGCTGCGCGGAACCGGCACCGGGGCATCCGCTTCACGGCCTGTGGTGTTGCTGCGCGGCGATATGGACGCGCTGCCCGTGCAGGAACGCACCGGGCTGGAGTTCACCTCGCGCATTGACGGTGCCATGCACGCCTGCGGACACGACCTGCACACGGCCATGCTGGTGGGCGCGGCGACGTTGCTCGCGCACCATCGAGATCAGCTTGCCGGTGACGTGGTGCTCATGTTCCAGCCGGGCGAGGAAGGCTACGACGGTGCGGGTGTGATGATTCGCGAGGGCATCCTCGACGCTGCCGGGCGCCGTGCCGACGCAGCCTATGGGTTGCACGTCATGTCGGCCGGCGCGCCCAACGGGCAGTTCATGAGTCGCGCGGGCACCCTGATGTCAGCCAGCGATGGCCTCACGGTGACGGTACACGGAGCCGGCGGGCACGGTTCGGCGCCGCATCAGGCGCAGGATCCGGTGACGGTGATCGCCGAGATGGTCACAGCTTTGCAGGTGCTGGTGACTCGCCAGTTCGACATGTTCGACCCGGTGGTGCTCTCGGTCGGGGTACTGCAGGCCGGCACCAAGCGCAATATCATTCCCGATTCGGCGCGGCTGGAGGCGACGGTGCGTTCCTACACGCCCGAGTCGCGGGCCAAGCTCGCGCGCGTCGTACCGCGACTGCTTCAAGGCATCGCGGCCGCGCACGGCGTGGAGGTGACGGTGGACTACGTCACCGAATATCCACCGACCCGTACCGACGCCGGCGAGACCAGCCGGGCCGAGCGTGTGGTGGGCGAGCTCTTCGGTGGCGAGCGTTTCACGCGCATGATCAACCCGCTGGGCGGCTCCGAGGACTTCTCGCGCGTGTTGCAGCAGGTGCCGGGGACCTTCGTGTTTCTCTCGGCGTTGCCGCGACAAGCGGATGCCCAGGCCGCCGCGTTCAACCACTCCCCCACGGCGACCTTCGACGACGATGTGTTGGCCGACGGCACCGCTTTGTATACGCAGTTGGCGCTGTCGCGGATGGCTGAGCTGGCAGGCTGAAGCATGCCACTGCTCGCCCGTTGTTGCACAAATGCCACGGATCAGCGTCACGACACGGCACCAAAGTTCACCCAGTTCGCGGGTAGGCGCATGTCCGTTGCGCGTGCTTAGGTAGATTCAGAAGCAAATTTTTGGAGAGTAAGACAATTCATAATTTCACGCTGAACAGCGCCAGCACGATAACCCATATTGCATATCCAGAGCCCCGCGAAGATGCGGGCTACACCACTCGTCACGACGGAGGGACAAAGTGAACGTTCCACGGCTCTACCTCTCTGTCAACGGATGCCTCTGCCCCCGTTTGGACCCCGACCCGGCCTGGGGTGATGTGGCCAAAGCTTCGATCAGTGTCGAGCACGGCGACGGTCACGCTTCCACTCGGAATGTGCACTGGGCGCCCCGACTGATCACGGCCCTCGACTCCCTGCTGATGCAATACGGCGTCGAGCTGGTCTGGCTCACCTCCTGGAACGAGCTCGATGCCACCCGGCAACTGCTCGTACCCGAACTGCACGGGCTGTCCGGCGGACGCATGCTCGACGTCACGACTCCGCCGAAAAACCCCGGCCAGACGGATGGCGAGACGGGACTCTGGAAGTCGCAGCGCATTGAAGAAGATCAAAGCGTGCCGGCACCGTTCATCTGGATCGATGATGCCGACGTGCAACTTCACGGCGACAAGGTTCTCAGCGCCACTCACGAGACGCCATCCTTGCTCATTCCGCCGCGCTCCGAGGTGGGTATCACGGTCGACGACATCGCCCGGATGCGCGCCTGGCTCGAGCAGCTGCCCACCTGACCGCCCTTCTTAAAGGGGGGAAACTACCCCGCCAAGCCTTCCGCCGTGACTGGTCACGGCTCTGCTTACGTGCGCCAGGGTGGTTCGGGGCTGGGGGTGGTGGCGCGGTGGCTGTGGGCGGGGCGCCAGGTTTGGGTCGGGTCCCAGAGTAGGGGGCCGCGTACTTGGGGCCTGCTGTTGATCATGCGGATTTTCCATCCGCTGGTGTCGATGGTGTGGTGGTGGAACCAGCAGAGGAGGACGCCGTTGTCGATGTCGGTGCGGCCGTGTTTTTGCCAGGGGATGACGTGGTGGGTTTCGGTCCAGCGGGCGGGGATGGTGCAGCCGGGGATGATTTAGCCTCCGTCGCGGACGGCCCCGATGAGTGGGCTACGGAGATCACCTTGACCGGGACGGCGACGGCTGCGAAAAGCTGACCCCGCCCGCTCAGAACCCGCGACGGCCCGCGAACAGCGCGTGCAACAGGGGCGCGACCGACGCGATTATTAGTACGGTGCCCAGCACCGCGTCATCCGCTCGCAGTAGTACTCCGGCGATGAGCAGGGCGCCGAACAACAACGCCGACACGGTTTGCCGTGCGGTGCGCTCGAGCCGGGTGATGCGTTTCTCGAGACTCGGCGTAGCGACAGTAATGGAGCCGTCCTCGAACTGGGTGATGAGCGAATCCAGTCGCTTCGGCAGACGAACGGCAATGCCGACGGTCTCCATCGCCTGCTTCGCGAAGTCCTGCACGAGGTTGCCGCTCTCGTCGCGCAGCAGCTGCGCGGCGTAAGGCTCGACCGAGTCCCAGAGGTTGAACGCGGGGTTGAGTGCGCTGGACACCCCCGACGTGAGTGACATCGCCCGAATGATGAGCAGAAAGTTCTCGGGCAGTTGGAACGGCAGTGAGCGCACAACGTCGCCGAACTGCACCGCGAAGTCGCGGAACTCCCGCGGGTCGACCTCGCGCAACTCGGCGAATCCCATGCCGCCGAACCGGGCGAACAGGGTCGTCATCGCCCGCTCGAGCTCGCTGGTCTCGGCCGAGGGCAGCAGCACGCCGACGTCGCGCATGGCATTGACCAGGCCGCGGCCGTCACGCGACGCGGCGGCGATCAGCAGCTTGCGCAGGCCGCTGCGGGTGCTGGTGGGTACTTCGCCCATCATGCCGAAGTCGATGAAGGTCAGCTTCCACCCGCCCTCAGCATCAGGCGTTACGAAGATGTTGCCCGGGTGCGGATCGGCGTGAAAAAACCCCTTCGTGAACAGCTGGTCGAACATGACCGCCGCGAAGACCGGGGCCACCTCCACCGGGTCAATGCCCGCAGCCGCGAGGGCGTCGACATCGGTGATCTTGATCGCCGTGACGTCTTCGAGGGTGAGCACCCGGCGGGTGGTGCGTTCCCAGACCACGCTGGGCACACCCACCCGGTCGTCGTCGGTGAAGGCCTCGGCGAAGCGCACGGAGCTCGCGGCCTCGTGCAGGTAGTCGATCTCCTCGAGGCTGGTGAGCGCGAACTCCTCCACCAGCGCCGGCATGTCGACCCGCCGGGAGACCAGCTTCACGTGACTGAGCCAGCCTCCCACCTTGCGCAGGGCCGCCAGGTCGACGTCGATGATCTCGTCGATGCCCGGTCGCTGAATCTTCACGATGACCGTGTCGAGACCGGTGTCGGCGGCATCGATGGGGTTCAGCCGCGCCCGGTGCGCCTGACCGAGGGAAGCCGCGGCCACCGGCGTCTCGTCGACCATGGTGAACGCGCGCTCGAGCGGCATACCCAGCTCCGCCTCGGCGGCGGCGCGAATGGCCCCGAATGGCACGGGGGCCACCTCGTCTTGCAGTCCCTCGAGCTCCTTGGTGATCTCGGGCGGCAGCACGTCGAGGCGCGAGGACATGAACTGCCCGACCTTGATCATGAGACCGCCGAGGTCGGCCGCGAGCACGTGGAAACCCTGGGCGAAGCGTCGCATCCGCTTGGAGCGTGTGCGTTCAGCTATTTTCACCAGCCCGATGCGAGGCAGGAACAACTCGAACCACCACGTGATCGCCAGATACCAGCTGGCAAAACGCAGAATGCGGCGGTAGCGGGCGCGCATGTTGCCCGCGCCCGAAGTCGAATCGTAGCTACCTCGTCGAACCAGTGGCACCCCGTCAGTCCTGGGCGAGGATCGAGTAGAGCTTGCGACGCGCGTCGTCGAGCACCGTGACGGCCTCTTTGATCTGCTCCGGCGAGCCAGTGCGCCCGACCTGGGCGGCCGCCTGGGCGAGTTCGATTCCTGCTTTGGGCAGGGCCGCATGGCCGTGGCCAGAAGTCGACGCCGTGGCTTCCCACGGTGCGCTCGTATCGGCGTCAGCGACAGCCTCGCGACCCTCGTCGGTGAGCGAGTAGATCTTGCGACCGTTGCTCTCCTCGGCGCTGATCAGGCCTTCGTCGGCCAGCAGCTGCAGGGTCGGGTAGACCGAGCCGGCGCTGGGCTTCCAACTGCCGCCGCTGCGCTCCTCGATCTCGTGAATGATCTGGTAGCCGTGCATCGGCTGCTCGGCGAGCAGCGCGAGCACCGCGGTGCGCACCTCACCGCGGCCGGCGCGGGTGCCGGTTTGCTTCTCGAACCGCGAGCGGAACTGTTCCATGGCCTGCCAGATGCCGTCCATGTTGCCAGCGTTGAACCCGCCGGTGGGGAATGAATTGCCCATGATTTGCCTCCTCGGTATGAAGTGCTAACGATATACAGCGATAGGCCAACGATACCTAGCGATGGCCGCGAGCGATACACCCAAAACGGATGCTCAGGGCTGGCTCCCAGACAGAGCCGCAGCTTAATCTGCCGCGAGCGATCTGACGGATTAGCGCTGCACGACGACGCCGCCCTTCACGATCACAGCAATGGACGTGTCAGGGGCCGACAGCACTGTGACGTCGTCGAGCGGGTTCTCGTTCATTACCAACAAGTCCGCAAAGGCACCCGGGGCGATCACTCCGACTTGGCCCTCCATACTCATCAGTTCCGCCGCAGTTAGAGTGGCCGATCGCAAGACTTCCAACGGAGTCTGTACCTGTGCACGTATGCGAAACTCCTCGCTCTGATATTGCTGCATGTCGCCAAGCAGATCGGTCCCGAAGACTACTTTGACGCCGCCCTTGGTAGCGCGCGCAAGTGCCTCCAACCCTGCATTGAGCACGAAGTCGACTTTCTCGTGGCTCGACTCGGAGAGGCCGTTCTTAACTCCGTCAATTTTGAGGCGCTCGTAGGTGATGAGCGTCGGGACCAGATACGAGCCGGTCTCGACAAAAAGTCCCACGCTCTCGTCGTCGATATTATTGCCGTGCTCGATACAGCGCACTCCGAGCCGCAAACCTCGATTCACAGCCCGCGCGGTATAGGCGTGTCCGGTCACGTACCGGTTAGCCGCATGCGCTTCTTCCACGACCGCGCGAATCTCCTCGTCGGAGAACTGGGTCGAATCGACACGGTCGGTGGGCGATGCCACACCCCCGGACAACATGATCTTCACATGATTAGCTCCGGTGCGGAGCTGGTCTCGTGCTCCCTTGCGAACGGCGTCAACACCGTCACAGATGATACTTATTGAAGGGCAGCATTGGTGGTCGTCCTGAAATGATGAACCTCGTGCGCGCAAGTCGCCGTGGCCTCCGGTCTGGGAAAGAGCTTTGCCACCGAAAACTACCCGCGGACCAATGAACAGGCCTTCTTCCACCGCCTGAGCGAGGCCGTAGTCGGCGCCCGCGACATCCCGCACGGTCGTGAATCCACGGTGGAGCATGTCCTTCATCAGCCGTGAAGCGTGTGCGGCTGCGTAGTTGGGTGACCACGAAGCGAGCCCGCCGAGATCGGCGGTGCTGGCTAAGGTGTGCACGTGGCCATCGATGAGACCCGGCATGACGATCTTGCCCTTAGCGTCGAGTATCTCCTCATCTGGCAGCAGTTCCGCAGCGGACGAGGATTCGGCGACCTCAGTGATAAGCCCATCGCGAACCAGAATTGTGCGCTCGGCAAGAATGATTCCCTGAGCGATGTCAAGGACAGAGGCGTTGATGATGCGAAGAGAATTGTGGTGTGACATACCGTGGCTTCCATGATCGAGAATGAGTCAGAGAGAAGTATCTTGTGATCGATCATCACAGGCCGCGGCGAAAATGCAAAGTTTTTTGCAGAATTGAGGAGTTCTATGCTTCAGCTCGACACCTGGTTGGAATCCCTCATCCTGAATCGCAAAGTCAGTTCCGGCACTCGTCTCGTCGTGGCCACGATCAAGGGTGATCCAGCAGCGGCCTCATACCTTTCCGCGCAAAAGCTGGCCGATCGGTCATCCGTCAATGTGGCGACGGTGGTGCGGACCGCCCAGTTCCTCGGATTCTCCGGCTGGCCCGCCATGAAGTCCGAATTGCGCCATCGATATCTTGCAACGATGACCAGTGAAGGCTTGCTCGCCGAGCACTCTGCTCCCGCCGCAGGACTGACTCAAGCCACCATCGCCGCAGATGTGCGCAACCTCACTGTGATTGCTCGCACTATCGACAGCGAGCAGGTCAAACGCGTCGCGGGCATTATCGCAGCAGCCCGACGAACCGCAATCGTCGCTTCAGGCAGCTACGCAGCGCCCGGTATTCAACTAAGCCACATGGGCCAGACGATGGGCCACGATATCGAACTGCTGACGTCCTCCGGCACCAGCCTGGTGAACCGCATCAAACTGCTCGGCGCGGGAGATTGCTTTCTAGCCTGCAACCTGTGGCGCTCAAGCAGATTCGTATTCAGCGTCGCCGAGATCGCAAAAGCCCGCGGCGCACGCATCGTTGTTCTCGCCGATCGCCGCTCCGCACTGTCGGACCTCGCTGACGAAGCCCTCATCGTGCCGAGCGAGGGAGTGAGCTTCGTGCCCTCCATCGTCGGCGCGGTATCGGTCGTACAAGCGATTCTTGCAGAGCTGGCCACGATCAACCCGGAACAGACAACGGCAGCCCTGCGTGACGTCGAAGCCCTCTGGGCTGCTCTGGATCTTGTCGAGCCGGTCTAATCCGACCGTTTGTTACAAACCGGATCTTTTTTGCAAAGAATGTTGCATATTTAATCTCTTCTCGCCAGAATATTCAGAAACCCATGCACACTCAGGGCTGACAGAGAGTTAGATATGCAAACGACACACGTTTTCATTTTGGTGGCTTATATCGCTGTGATGATCGCGATCGGAGCGTGGTTCTCCCGAACCAAGGCGGTCAGTAATGGCGATGATTTCGTTCTTGCCGGGCGCAGCCTGCCTGCACCGGTACTCACAGGCACTCTGCTTGCCACCTTCGTCGGTTCGGGCTCCATCATCGGCGGCGCAAACTTCGTCTACAGTCACGGGCCTCTGGCAGGGTTGATCTTCTTCGGCGGAACATTCCTGGGCATCATCTGCCTGTATTTCTTAGCCACGAAGGTGCGCCGTATGTCGCACTACACAATCCCCCAGCTGCTCGAGGCTCGGTTTGGCACTGGCGTGCGCGTGATTGCCACGGTCATCGTTCTGGTCGCGTACATCGGCATTACCGCGTATCAGTTCACCGGTGCTGGCTATATCTTCAGTCTAATCACGCCCCTCAGCACGGTTCAAGGAACCATCGTGGCAGCCCTGCTGATCACATTCCTCGCGATGGGAGGCGGACTCAAATCCGTAGCATGGACGGACTTTCTCTCTGCGTTCTTTATTGCTATTGCCCTGCTCGCATCCGTTTTCTATGTCTTTATCTATGACGTAGGCGGATTCGGCAGCTACGTCAACCAGCTCGATCCCGCCTTGCGATCCATCACCGGCGGCCTGACGCCGCTGCAGATGCTGGGATATTTCCTTCCGCTCTTCCTGCTGATTCTGGGCGACCAGAATATGCACCAAAGGCTGGCAGCCGCGAAGTCAGAGCGGGCCGCTCGCACAGCGACTATCGGGTTCTTCTTCGGTGCCATACTCATCGTCGGCCCAATCATTCTGCTTGCATCCGCATCTTCGTTTCTGCAACCCGATATCGCCGCGGATATGGCTGTTCTATCGCTCGGCGCTGAGGGGTACACCCCGTCCGGAGTCGGCGGGATGCTCTTGGCGGGAGCGTTCGCGCTCATAATCACAACCGGTTCGTCATACCTACTCACGTGCTCGGGAAACATCGTGCATGATCTGGTCTTCCAATCGAAGCGCCTGAATGTTGACAAGAAGAAGGCCCTAGTGCTCGGTCGCTGGTCAGTACTGGGCATCGCGGTGCTCGCTTACGTGATGGTGCAATTCTTCCCCAGTGTTCTCGCCCTCCAGATGTATGCCTACACGATGTATGGCGTCTCAATAACGCCAGTCGTTCTGGCAGCACTCTTCTGGAAGCGCGCGACGCCCGCTGGCGCCATTGTGGGGATGCTTGCGGGTGGGCTGATGACCGTAATCTGGCAGCTCAGCAGCATGGCCGGGGAGGTAAACGCGATTGTCGTCTCCCTCCCCGTGGCCCTTATCGCGCTGGTTGGCGTCAGTCTGGCGACAAAGAAGTCGGAGCAGCTTGTCGACACTGAGCCCGAGCCCGAGAAGAGCCCGATCGCGTCAGTCTAAGTAGCCGGCATATCCAGCTCCGAGTCTTCGTCGTGGGCGCTCAGCGCACAGCCGAGCACGCGGTCGAATTCGGCCAGGCAGGCTCGTGCTGTCGGAATTTGGGCTGTTCGTCGGAACACATTCGCCGCGCTCATGACGCTCTGCAAGCAGATCGTCGATAGGCCCTAGCGCTCTACGCCGCTCAGACGCTGCGCGCGTGCGCTCGCGCCAGCATCCGCTTGGCGCGTGCGTGTCGAAAGAGCAGGAGAAAGACCACGACGGCGGCGGCACCGACGCCGGTGGCTACCCACATGTACCCGGTATTGCCGAACACGGCGAAGAGCAGCGCACCGATCGTGACCACCAGGGCCAGGAAGGCGAGGGTGAGGTAACGATCGTCGGCTCGCGCAAACGGATTCCGCACCTCGAGTGGCGGCTCGGTCACCGGCTCCCACACCACGACGAAGAACGTGGCGACGGGTCCGAGAAACAGCGAGACCACGAACCAGTTCCAGCGGGAGCGGTTCTTCTGCTCGGCCAGGCCCGCATTCACCAGCGCCAGCACGAACCAGCCGCCGCCATTGAGCCACCAGTTACCTTGCTGCGGTGCCTGATAGACGATGTCGCTCACGAAGTTGTGCATGCGTCATGCTCCCACGAATGGCGGCAGCGCGCTGATGCAATACGACCAGCGGACGCGACCTGGCCGTGCAATACAGTTCAGCGCACCACCCGATAGGTGACGTGGGTGACCAGTTCCCGCTGAACGGCGCTGACCTGTTCCAGGTTGAGGTCATCCCGCCCTGTCAACAACGGCTCGCCGGCACCCAGCACCGCCGTCGCGATATGCAGGCGCAGTTCGTCGATCGCTCCTGTGCTCGGTCTGCGCCCGTGTAAGTGGCGCGTGAAGGTTGCGGATCGAGCCCTGACCACACTCAGAATGCAGGGGCCTACTTACCTATCCCGTGCAAACAGCGTCTTTGAAGCGATCCAATTGCACCTGAATGCTCAGGGCATTACTCTTTCCCCCGAGTTGTTTGAAGGCGGCATCACTCAGTTCTCTCACTTCCAGCATGCTGGCTGTGGTCGGGTCCAGCCCTGCGATATTGTTGACCAGGATCAGAAGTGATTTCTCGTCGAGGGGCTCATCCGACGTCGAAAGATCAATCACCGTCTGGCATGAGACTGTCAACGCGTCGTCCCTCAGGGCACCCGGCTCACGCAAAGGCGCGGCCCAACGCCGCAAAATGTCATCGCTGGATTCCGCCGCTGTCGTTTGAGCCTTTACCAGCACGCTGACCTCGGACGGGCTCCGGCCCAAGGCTCTCGCCACGTCGTCGAGCAATTGCGCGCCCGTTCGCGCTCCTCCACATGCGGTAAGCACCGCCACGAGAACAACCGTCATCACCGCCCCGACCGATGTCCGCAACAGCCGCTTTCTGGGCCGCCCGGAATTGACATCCTCGTATGGTTTCATCGGATTGCCTTCCGTGATGTGGTTTGGAACGTCCTTGTTCCGGTACTGCCTGCCAGGCACGTGTGGCAGTGACATTGGCAGCACACAAGCCCAGTGTCAAGGTCACGCCCGCAGTGTTTAGCAAAAATCAGAAAGTTGCATGCTTGCCTCGCGCCGGAGCTGCACCGAACCCTCGCGATGCAGTAGCGAGCACATCCGTACGCTGTCGTCCCTCGCCGACTTTCATCTATTGGGTCAAATCGTCTTCAATCCCGGGCCCGCACGACAAGCGGTGCTGTCCACCGCCGGCAAGGCCGCACCCGAAATCGAGTCGCGATAGGGCGATGTCACGCAGTGGCCCAGGTCGAGAATCGCTGCGACCCGGCAGCAGTGACCTGAGAGAATAGAACCATCATGAAGACCCTCCTCAACATCATCTGGCTCGTGCTTTCGGGCTTCTGGCTGTTCCTCGGCTATATGCTGGCTGCCGTAATCATGTGCATTTTCATCGTGACGATCCCGTGGGGAATCGCGGCGGCGCGCATCGGCGTCTACGCGCTCTGGCCGTTCGGCAAGACCGTGGTCGACACTCCGAACGCCGGCATCGCCTCGTTGCTCGGCAATGTCGTCTGGGTGATTCTGGCTGGCTGGTGGATCGCCCTCGAGCACCTGCTCTCGGGCATCGCTCTTTGCGTGACGATCATCGGCATCCCCTTCGGCATTGCCAACTTCAAGCTGATCCCGGTCGCGCTCATGCCGCTTGGCAAGCAGATCGTCGACACGCCCTAGCAAAGCGGATGCCGCCTATCCTGCGAGCGGGAGAACCTCAGGCCGTGGCTTCTGCTTTTCGATCCACAGGTCGTATGCAGTCTGCATTCCCAGCCAGAGTTCCGCGCTCGTCCCTAGCAGCAGGCCCAGGCGCACGGCCATATCGGCGGTTACAGCGGAATGACCATGCCGAATTCGCGACAGTGTTGCACGAGTGACTCCGAGGCGCCGTGCGGCCTCCGCCAGACTCACGTCTCCGAGATAGTCTTCGAAGAGCAGCCCCGGGTGAGGCGGGTTGTGCATTGCAGCCATCTTCATTCCTTTCATTTTCGAACCGGTTCAGTGGTAGTCCACATAGTCGAGGAGCACGACGTCAACGCCCTCAAAGACAAAGGTCAGACGCCAATTTCCTGAAACCCAGATCGCGTAGTGCCCGTGCACGTCGTGACCCGATTCGCCATCCCCATAAAGGACATGTGGTCGCCACGAGCGCTCAGCGTAATCTCACGCTATACGTATAGCAAGAGCGTACGGAACAAACTAGGCTAAACACGCGACGCTCGCCCGTCTCAAATCCACTGGAGCAGGCGACAATATTGGTCAGAGAACACTGCCGCCGAAGGCGACGGCGAACCCGGCACCCTTGCTCGACAGGCCCACCAGGAGGATGCCGGCCCATTCCAGGTGGCGAGCCACACGGTCTCGGTTGCTGTTCTCACCGCGCCTGGCAATACTTCGTGGAGGGCTCGCCCGCGTGGATCAGCATGATGGGCGAGCCCTCGAATCGCCGCGTCGTGGGTTTAGGAACCCAAGCCTTCCTGCCACGTCACGAGGTTACCGAGCTTCGAGACCAGCACGTCGTCCTGAAGCCCGTGCGCCTTGGCCTGGGCCTTGCGGAGCGTCGCCGCTGCACCGGCGTGGTCGCCGGCATCCGCTGCGATCTCGGCGTCGTCCAGGTAGTTCGCCAGCTGAGCGGAGAGCTTCGTGTACTTCTGGGAGCCGTCATCCAACCCGGCCAGAACCTCGTCGACCTCACCGAACGTGACGCAGTCGCCGCCGCCGCTGACGACGCCGGCCGTCCATTCGATGCCGCCGAGAATGTGGGCGAGGAACATCGGGTCGGAGTAGTTCGCGTCGACGTGTCCAGCGCCTTCGTACCAGGAGCGTCCGCCCTCGAAGTTCTGGCACCAGGAGAGGGGGTGGTCGGCGCCCATCGCGCCGCTACCCGGGTTGTACGTTGACTCGTCGAGGGTGATCAACACGTGCACGCTGTCGCGGGGGTTGGACGTGAAGTTGTACCACTCATCGAAGAGCTCCCACGCTGCCGGCAGCATCGACGTCGACGGATGATTCGGGCTCTCGACATGCATTGTGGCCGTCTGTTGTGCCGGGTGGCCGAGGAAGCGGGCGCCGCCCCCGGTGAGCTCGCTGTACCAGGGCACGGTGTGCATCGAATCCGTCGCGGCGTGCAGACCGACAAAGCCGCCACCGCCTCGGATGTAGCCCTGGAACGCCGACAACTCCGCGTCGTCGAGGAGCCGCGGACGCAGGGGGTCGAGGTTGTTCGTAGCGTCCACCGGTGACGCGAAGATGATGGTCGCGTATTGCGAGAGGTCCTCGGCCGTGGTGAACGGAGTGGACGCCAGGGTCAGGGCGGGCTGACGCGAATCCCACACATCCACGGTGAAACCGTTCTCCTGGCCAAGCTTCGCCACCGCGAGCGTTGTGTCATCGATGTGCGAGTGTCGAAACCCGAGGGTTTCCCCGACCACCAGCACCTTGTACTCGTCGTCGTCGGCAGTTGCCGGTGCGGCGACGGCGCCGAGGCTGAGCATCAGCCCCACCGCCGCGATCCCGGTCGCCATTCGTTTCACATGCATCTTCATTGGTGTACTCCTCATTGAGTGCAACCTGACGTGGTTGCTTTCCGCCGCCGCGTAATATGTTGCGCGCAACGACATATACCTTCGTCGATAGCGTATGGGCACATCGGCGAGAAAGTCAACGCGATTGCATCAATACATGACCGCCAGTGCGACGGCGGCACCGTCCGGTGCGGGCCAGGGGCACTGACCCGCCTCGTCGATATCCCCTAGGACCTACGTAACCCGCCTGCGCAACCGCACCATTCCGCTGATCGAGCCTGTCGAGATCGCCATACGACCAACGTGACTGGGTCTGGTGCCATGGCTGACACCTGCGCGGCTCGCGCGAGCAACCGCTCGCGGGTAGTCTGGGTGAATCGATGCCTGTGCGTCAGATCAATTCCCGTTCAGCACGACTTCGGCTATCAATTTGTCGAGCCTGCGAACATCAATCTTCTTGCCGACATTGATCTTGATGTGCCCGGCGCGTGTCCACAACTCGATTTCGGCATTGAAATCAAGTGTGCCGGCATTCTCAGATGACCACATATTAATGCTGGAATACGGCAGGGAATAGAGCTCAACTTTTTTGCCGGTAATGCCCTGGGCATCGCGCACGATCAAGCGCTTAGTCGTGAAGACCGCGCTATCTCGAAATGTCTTGTAGGCCGCAATCGGCTGTTCGCCAGCT
The DNA here is from genome assembly GCF_004403435.1 of Cryobacterium sp. TMT1-66-1. Taxonomy (NCBI): domain Bacteria; kingdom Bacillati; phylum Actinomycetota; class Actinomycetes; order Micrococcales; family Microbacteriaceae; genus Cryobacterium; species Cryobacterium sp. TMT1-66-1. Next base: position 144,485 of record NZ_SOGP01000017.1, on the reverse strand, counting down.
ACCAGCAGTGGGTGAATATCGGCGGGGATTTCTACTTCGGCGACAAACGTCCAAGCAGTGATCGCGGCTGTTTCCATGTTGACTTTTTCACTTTCGTTTTCGACGTAAATACAGCCGTTTGCACAACCCTAGCGGTCTCCCAACTTCAGCCAGCGAAGCGGATGCCGCCCGCTCCGGCATGAAATCACGGGGAGCAGGCGGCCAGCAACCGCTCGCGACGCGGGTCAGCCGGCGACCGGCTCCGTCACCTAAGCAACCTCACCATTCCGCTGATCGAGCGCGCTGAGATCGCCATTCGACCGACACAACTTTGTCTGCGGGGAATTCTTCGGCAGAGACCTCAGCGTAGCTCGGTGGGCCGCCGCATCAGACTCCACGGTGCGCTGCCGAAGTTGCTGCACCTTAAGTGACGCGGCGAAGGCTCGTTCAAACGCGGCAGCGTCCTTCGAGCGGATGCCGTAGAGCCGGCTCACCCACTCCCCCACGTGCAGCTCGATCCGGCTCCAGAACAGGCCGCGGGTGACGGCGACAATCTCGACGTCCTCGACCGCGGTCACGATATCGACGCCGCCCAGGGTGACCGTGATGCTGTCGCCGTGGAGTGCGAGTTTCCAGTCGCCGGAGCTGGTGAGGACCTTGCCCCAGGCGGATGGCTGCCAAGTCGGCGGCATGCTGACTGTCCTCTCGCTAGCTCGACGCGTTCGATCCCGTTGCAGGGTGAACGGCTGAATGGTCGTGCATTCCAACAATCGTCCTGAATACGCGGGGCGGGCTTCAATCCGCACTCCGCACTCTAGCCAACACGTAGCCGACCCGCGGCCCTCGGACAGGGCTGATTTAGGGAGGTTCTGGCGCATCAGAGCGCCTCGGCTTCGTGGGTGGAGAGCTGCCGGTCGAGCAGACAGCGGTCGAGCAGCGCTAGGTAGTCCTACTTTGACGTCGAAGGCGGCGTTGTGGGCCACGATAACGCAGCCGTCGAGCAGCACCACGCGCTACTCGTACACGTCCCGGCGATGGCCGACGGTGACCACGACCACCACAAGGATGTCGTTGCGGATGGTGTAGATAATCCGATAGCTGCCCACGCGCACCCGATAGCCGTCCCGTCCCTGCAACGCTCTCGCCCCGGGCGGCCGAGGGTCTTCGCCCAGCAGGGCGATGGCGCCTTGTACCCGACCGCGGTCCTGCGGATCAATGCGACGCAACGCTTTGACCGCTGCCGGGCGCAATTCGATCCGGTATTTGCTCACATCCAGCCGAGATCCGCTTTGACCTGCTCCCAGGGAATGTTGTCGCCCTCGTCGGCCATCGCCACATCAAACGCCCCGACATCCTCAGCATCCTCAAGCGCTTCTTGCATGCGCGCGTACTGCTCGGGGCTCACCAGCACAGCAGCGACTTTTCCGCGACGCTCCAAGAAGACGGCCTCTGAGCTGGCCTGGGCAATCAACTCTGGTAGGCGCGCCCTGGCGTCGGTGACGCTTGACTTCGACATGCCTCAAATGTACATCAGTGTGATCGCGATGTACATGTGCAGTGCAGATCTGCAGCCGGGCGCACGGTGCTCCGTCGGGTGGCCACGAACTCAGGTTCTGGTTCGCCCTCATAGCCATCCGGCTGCTGCGGATGATGTCTGTCGGATGATGGGTGCGCGATGGTGGGCGCCGGTCAAGCCGAGGGGGCCCGCCAAAGGCCCTAAATCGGTCATGGCGAGCCTCCCGTTCGCGGCGATCGCCGTCCTCGGGCGACCACTCGACCAGCCCTAGCAGCTAGGGCCCCGAGCTTTGCTAGGGCTTCTCGACCTTTTTGCCCCTCGCCGGCTTCGGCGATGTCTCAGCCGGTCGGATGGGCGCCTCCGGGGCCGGCATCATGGAGCTGTACCGCTCTTCGTCGTCGAACATGCGCTTGGTCTTGCCGCGCACGTCTTTCACGTAACGCCCCATCGAGGCGCTCATGTTCGACACCGCGTCAGTACTCGCCATGAAAGTCATCGAACTGCCGGCGTCAAAGCCCAGGCGCTCCCCCGACAGCACGGCGTCTTGGTTGGCCCCGAGAAACATGAAGTCCCAGTTGTACTGCTCTTTCTGACGCGTAACCAGAGTGCGCACGGCTTCGAGGCCGAACTCCCGGCTGGAGTTCTCATCGCCGTCGGTGACGACGACGACCTGCACGGTTTCGGGGCGGGCGTGCTCGGGTAACGCCGCGAGAACCCGGCCGAAGCCGGTGACCGACTGACCGATGGCGTCGAAGAGCGCCGTAGCGCCGCGCGGCTCGAGCGAGATCGTGACGTTCTTCGGGTCGGCCAAGGAGCACTGCGTCTCAATCTCGGTGTCGAACGTGACGATATCAACGGTGAGCAGGCCGGGCTCGGCCGCCTGCTCGGCGAGCATCGTGGTGAGGCCGCCCACCATGTCATCACGGATGCCCGCCATCGAGCCGCTGCGATCGATGACCAGCAGCATGGCGGTGTAGTTCGGATCAGTCATGGTGTTCCCCTCAGAAGTTGCTCCCGGCGGGAACAAGTTGAGTGTGGCAGGAGCCACCGACATGGCTCCATGCACAGCGCAGCACAGCAGTGCGGCGGGGCTCGCGCGATAGCAAACTCCGACGCGGTGAATCGATGTCGTTCCGCGATCAGCGCAGCGGAAACGCACCGGCCAGCCGGGCCAGGGCGGCCTCCCCCACGATCGGAATTCCGTAGTCGCGGGCCTTGCGCGCCTTGCCCGAAAGGGAGTCCGGGTCGGCGGCCACGAGCAGCGTGACCTTCTTGGTCACGGCACTCTTCGGGGCGAAGCCGCGGGCCAGCAGCTCGGATTCCCAGTCGCTGCGGGGCCGCATCATCTCGCCGGTCAGCACCACGAGATCGCCCAGGTGCAGTTCGAAGTGAGCGCTGGCCACCACCACGGATGTCGGCTCCGGCTGATCGAGTGCGGCGCCCCGGGCAGCCGCTGAAATGTCGAGCAGGTTGGCGACGTCGACGAGGTCAGCCATCTCATCCGTTGTGAGCACGCCGTCGGCCCAGGCGATGCGGGCGAGCGCGGCGAAATACTCGCCGTGCAGCAGCTCGCAGCGGTGGCGGCTGAGGCCGAGCTCCTCGGCAAGCTGCACGAGCGCCTGCGCTTCGTGCACCGAGAGCTTTCGATCGAGCAGGCAACGATCGAGCAGGGCGAGGTAGTCCTGGTGTTCGGCCGGCCCGGTAATTTCGGGCAGGCGCACACTGATGCGTTCCAGAAAAGCGGATGCCGTCTGCTCGGTCGCAAATTCCGGCCGCGCGTACCACGGGCGCTCCGGCACCGGCAGGGTCGGCCAGCGGTAGGCGGCAGCGCGATCCAGGGCGTCGGCCCACAAGACAGAGTTGGCAGCGCCGCTGATGTAGTTGCTGAGTAGTTGGGCGGTGGCGTAGGTGTCGACCGAGGCCCGGTGGGCGCCGATGAGATCGATGTCGTAGGCGGCGCAGCAGTCGGCGAGCGAGCGACCGGTTCCGGGCAGAAAGTCGCGGGCCAGTTGCATGGTGCAAAGGCTGATCACCGGTTCGGTGACGGGGTAGCCGGCCCGGGCAAGTTCGGCGAGCAGAAACCGCAGGTCGAAGGCGGCGTTGTGGGCGACGACGACGCGGCCGTCGAGTAGCGCCACGAGCTGTGGGGCGACCTCGGCGAAGATGGGTGCGTTCATGACGTCGGCGGCGCGCACGCGGTGGATGTCCTGGCGCCCGAGGTCACGCCCGGGGTTGATGAGCGTCTCCCACTGGCCTTCGATCTGTCCGTCGCCGCTGACGTGGGCGACAGCCACTTCGATGACCCGGTGGTTGCCGCCTGCGAAAAGTCCGGTGGTCTCAAAGTCGATGACGGCGAAACCGGGCATGGTGCTCCTGAACTGATTGGGGTGATCCTTTGACTGTAGCGAGGGGGTAGACGCGGGCGCGGCCCGCGGATGCGGGGTGTCAGCGGTTGCGACAGTGAAGCCGTCTAGCCCAGGCTCACCCGGTGGGCCGCCGCATCAGACTCCGCGGTGTGCTTCCGAAGTTGCAGCGCCTGAAGTGACGCGGCGAAGGCTTGTTCAAACCCGGCAGCATCCTTCAAGCGGATGCCATAGAGCCGACTCACCCACTCCCCCACGTGCAGCTCGATCCGGCTCCAGAGCAGGCCGCGGGTGACGGTGAGAATCTCGATGTCCTCGACCGCGGTCACGATAGGGATGCCGCCGAGGGTGACCGTGAGGGTGTTGCCGTGGAGTGCGAGCTTCCAGTCGCCGGAGCTGGTGAGAGCCTTGCCCCAGGCCGATGGCTGCCAAGTCGGCGGCATGCTGGCTGTCCTCTCGCTAGCTCGACGCGTTCGATCCGGTTGCAGGACGCGGCTGAATGGCCGTGCATTCCAACAATCGTCCTGAATACGCGAGGCGGGCTTCAACCCGCACTTCGCACTCTAGTTAACACGTACCCGGTCCGCGGCCCTCGGACAGAACCCATTTCGGGGAGGTTTTGGCGAACCAAAGAGCCACGGCCTCGATCCCCGCAGACAGGCCCGAACCAGAGATCGCTATACGACCAACGCAACCCTCCATGCGCGACCCCACCATTCCACGGATCGCGTTTGTCGAGATCACCAGACGACCGTTGTGATTTTGTCGACGGGCAATGCGTCAACAATGGCGTGATGTCAGAGGTTACGGCGGTACGGCGTTGACGGCTTGCGGTACCCGCCGACCGGCCTCACGAACGGCACCGTCGGGCTGCCATCTTTGTTCGTTTGCATGGAACGACGAGGTCTCTCATTCGTCGCCCATGATCCGGGTGGCACTATGCTTTCAATGATCAAAATCGTGCCACCGAACTCAGCCCGCGTTAGGCATCTTTCGGGATAATGGCTTCATCTTGCAGGTCTTCGCGTCGGACCCCGAAGCCGACACGCCCCCGGGGCGCCGATTCGTAGGGCAGCGCGAGCGACAACAGCGTGGCGACGTCGTTCGCGGACACAAGCTCGCCCAACGGAGGAAGAGCGACCCGGCTGGCTTCCGCGCGACCCGCGTCCTTCTCCTCGTCGAGCATCACGGGGTCAATCGTGAACGTCAGGAGGAGCGCACCCCGTGTCGGTGACGCCAGCCTGGCCGCCACCGGCCCCGCGTCCATTGCGTCCTTCTTTCCCGTGACATGCTCGAGCACTCCGCGATGGCGACGCTCACTGCCAGAGAATCCTGGCCTGTCAGCGCGGCGTCGACGAGCGATGAGTGGAACGGGCACTCCTTCAACTTCGCGCACGCGATCATCTCCGAGGTACGGCACTACGAGGAGCCAATCAGTCAGTGTCGATTCGCTTACCGCTTTCTCGATCATGGCGATGGTCGGAAGGAGTTGGTCTTTTGCAAGCAACTCAAAACTCCGAAGTGCGTCGAGGACCTGAACCGTCGAGAGGACACGGGTTCGTGCGGTGAATCTCGTACCGCTAACTCCCCGGAATTCTTCCGGCCTGGCATCGAGCCCTTCGAGCCACTTCGCGACGGCCTTGAAATGGGCCGCATTGCGTGACCCATCACTCCGGTAGTCGTGGGCGTTGAAGTCCTTGACCTCTCCACCTTCGCCCTCATATTTCAGGACAGCGTTGTACATTTTGTTCCGCCCAGTTGGGCGGAGCCACGGGAGCTGCTGAAAAACCATGGGCGGAACGTGAATGGGGCGCACGACGGGTTTGCCGTCTTCTCTCAGCTCGGAGAACTTGTGGAGCTGCGCCCGGAACTCTTCTTCGTCCTCGATGATGGAGGTGAAGGCATCGTAGAGGTCATAGCTTTTGTTCTGCCCGTCGAGAACGTCACGGCCGATGTACAACCGGACAAGGTCCTGATGACCCGCGCGATAGCCGAACCACCGTCCCATCTGCATGAGCGTGTCTGCCGCCGTCGCCCGCCGGCGGTAGTACGAGACGGTGAGTCCCTCCACCGTGAACCCGCGGCTGAGCTTCGCACCTCCGACCATGACTCGCCAGTAAGGCTGAGTCATAAAATCCATCGCGTTGTAGTCGCTGTCGCTCGAACCGTTCACGACGACCACGGGGTCGCCAGCAACCATGATCGCGTCGATGGTCGCACCAATGAACGTCTTCAAGTCGTCGAATCGGTCCGGCATGGGGAGGCCATTCCAGGCCGCTCGAGAATTGTGGACAACCAGAAAGTCCGACATGTACAACGAACGAAGTCTCGCGAGACCCGATGGCGTCGAATACCCGGCCTGCTCCCATACGGAGCGGAACGCACCAGCGAGGTCGGCATGCTCCGCGACCCGCACCGATTCATGCACCAGCATGGTGTGATGGCGGAAGGTCAGGGTTTCGTCGTTGGCCTGGCGCCATTTCTTTATGGCTCCAGTCAAGACGAAGGCGTCCAGGGCATCTCGAATCTCCGCCCGCTCGCTCTCGTCGTCGGCGGCTCGAAGATCACGAACGTGTGCCGCCTCGTTCGAGAACGCGGGGTCGCCCCGCTCGTAGTCCTCTAGCCCGCCGAGGTCATGAAACTTTGTGCCACCCATGTACTCGCTGGACGGAGTGAGACTGACGATGAAGTCCTTTGGAAAGATGTCCTGGGAATCGTCAGGAGAGATGAACACATTCGCGAACGGCGTGGCCGTGTAACCGATGTACTGCGCCCTCGGCATCTTGCTGAGGAGATCATTGATGAGAGCGTTGATTGCGCTGCGCTTCTTCTGGTCCTTTTTGGCCTGTTTACTGTTCGGGTTGATCGTGTTGACAGAGGCTTGGTCCGCCTCATCATCGATGATGAGCACAGGGATCTCCCTGAGGTCGGCGCGAACGTCCTGCAGGTCACGGAGCAGGTTTTTGAGAGCCGTCGTGTTTTTCTTGACGACCGCAAGTCGAGCGTCAACGGAGTAGATGTTCTCCAGATCATAAACGGGCTTGGCCGGGTTACGCAGCTCACCCGTCCGACGGAAGTCGAGCGCGTCGAGGCCTGCCTTGAGCTGGCGGTAGTCCTTCCCAAGGAAGGTCAGTCGTTTGATGGCCGGAATATCCAGGGAGGAGTGAATGTCTATTCCATGGCGGAGAAATTTCCCGGCAACCCAATCGGCGTCGTCATTACCGATGTAGTCGACATTCCGAATGGCGTCTGCATCCTTGCGATCACGACCTTCGAGAATGTTCTCTTCACCGACCAGCTCCATGTCCAAGCGTCGCTGAGTCTGGCCACGAAGGAGCTCGATCGTGCCTGTGAGCACGATCACCAATCGATAGCCCGAATCGATCGCCTTCGCAATGATTCCAGTGAAGTTGGCGGTCTTCCCGCTCTGAACGTGCCCAACGACGAGCCCCTTCGTGGGGTACGAAGCATCGCCGGCCGGATCAGCAAGCCTCCCGACTACATCGACAGCAGACTTATTGAGCGCCGCGATGGCCTCCGGGTCCCAATTCTTCGCCTCCAACACACCGCGATAGGCACGCCAATAGAAGTCATGTTCTCTACGCCGATCCTCGTCATACCATGGCTCCCAGTCGCCGGGGTCGGCAATCATCGTGTCGCGCTTCGCGATGCTCGGGTAGGCCTCGTCCAATCGCGCGCGCGCCTCGCCGCTCAATTCGAGGAGATCGAAGATACGGATGCGCCGCTCAGAAGTCCAAGGATCTGTCGCGGCCGCCCAGGCAACTCCCGTGTCGGCGTCCCACTGGGAAATGGCCATATGCATCGACTTTCGCGGTTCCCCCCCCAGATCCGGTGCGGTCACCAGATTGATCAGTTCAGCCTCCGTCAGGGACAGGCCGGTCTTCCGGAGACGGAACGTGACGAACTCCAGCAACGCCTCCGGCCCTGTGTCGCGTATCGCAATAAGTGTGTCGCGTACGGCATTGACGGCCGCGGCGGAATCATTCATTCGGAGCCTCACAGAGATTGTCCAAGGGTGCGGGTGCTAGCGAGTGTGACAAGTGGGTCACGTCCACACGATATGAGACGCCACAGACAAGCACTCGTTGGGGAACCACGGCAGCAAGTCGTTCCGTCGTGATGGCGGGAAATTCTTCATCGACGAGATACGCGCGCGGCACAGAACGCGCCTGATACCGGACCCGATAGAGGTCGGCATCAACTTCTTGCCAGCCCAGGTCTCTGACGGCTTTATCGAAAGCGTCCAGCCGACCATCGAGCATCAGACGGGTATCCCTGATGAGGTCGGCGAGGGTGAATGCCTCCTTGGCATGCCCGGCACGAGTCACTTGCACGGAGAGGAGATAGAGGGGCCGACCGGGGACGGGCTCAAGCTGAGTGTCGCTGCCGATCCTGTGCGAACGCGCCTCAGACCGTGTCGTCTTCACTTCCGCATCGAAGTGTTCGAATCCGAAGTCGTGTTCCTCGGCGAGCGGGCCGAGCCAGGCTTCGACGGCGGCGTGCTCACCCTGCACCTCGATGACGTGCTTCAGCACGAGCAGTTCACCGATCAGCCCGACGACTTTCTCATCGGTGAGTTTCGTCCGATTCGACAGAAGATCCTTGAGTCCTGAGAGCGACTCGGAAACGGCGTGCCGAAATGATGCCCCGTTTCGAAGTTCGTCAACGATGGACTCGATGAGCACGTACGCCTCGTAGTGCATGTCGATCGCATCGACGGTGAAACGATAGCGTTCGCCCGCTCCCGCAAACCGAATCCGACTACAACTGAGCCGCTCGTATGCGGCGACGTCCGGCTCAGCACCGATGACGGGGCAGATGAGTCGCAACTCTTGCTTCGCTGGGTCGATCTCGAGCTGGGCGCGAGGATTCTCGCTCAGTCGAAAGGCCGTGGGCACACCCAGACGAAAATACTGCTCGACTGTCTCCGGGTCAAGATGCCCCGGTGCAGTGACAGGTTCTTCAGCCAATATCGTCCCCTAAATTTTTACGTCGCGCCCTTGCACGCGCACTCATAGCCTGGAGATCGATCTCGTCATGTCGCGCCGACCGCCATACGTGCAGCGTCGGAAGGTCCCGGCACCGAATGAGCGGGCGGACTCTTTATTGATTGCCTCACGCGGCAGAGCCACCTCGGTGAGTTTGCGTTTCGCAATGCGTGTCCCCCCGCAGTTCAAAAAACCATTGCTCAGCCAACATCTCACGACTGTGCCAAGTCCTTTCTATCGCACTATGTTGTAGCTGAACAAACCGAGGCGGGGCTTCGGCGATTTTGGGAGCATGTAGGCGCCTCCTGCCGGGAATCCTCTGTCAGAGTCCCCTATTGGGTTTGTAGTAGGTCGATGTCGGTGGCAGTCGATATCATCCGGTCATGACCTATGTTGCTCATGCCGCATTCACCATCCCGCATAATGCTGACGTCGAGCGTGTCGTCTCATTGGAGCCCGACCCGTCGATACTCAACGCAATAGGTCGCGGCCACACTCTCACGAGCGCGATCGCCGACATCATCGACAACAGTCTGGATGCCGGCGCTGAGCGTATCAATGTGCGTTTTCTGGTGCGTCGCGATGAGGTGGTCGGGCTCAGGATTCGTGACGATGGTCGAGGGATGAGCAGCTTCGAACTGCAGAATGCGATGACGCTCGGAAAGCGGCGTGAGTACGAGAGCAACGCGCTCGGACATTTCGGCGTCGGTTTGAAGGCAAGCTCTCTCAGTCAAGCTCGCGTGTTCACCGTCTACACGAGATGCGCTTCAGAACCGGCAGCGTCCATGCGCATGCGCCGCCCCGCAGGCTCAGGCACCTTCGACGCCGAAGTCCTCACGGCTTCCGCCTCCAGGAACGGCTTCGAGTTCGACCAGCGGGTGGATCTGATGTCGACGGGCACTGTCATCGAATGGGATGGACTGGACAACGTCTCCGCATCCGGCATAGAGTCTGTTCGCCGCACGTGGCTGAACAGCACGATCACTACCGTCCGTGGCGAACTCGGCCTGACCTTTCACCGCCTGATTGCGCAGCGCCACGTGCGCATCGAAATCGACGAGTACGATCTCGAGCTCGAAATGTCGGGTGTTCCTCGCACGGTGGAAGCCATTGACCCGTTCGGCTTCCAGCTCTCGGGCAAGTCGGGCTATCCCGCAGAGGTATCCGGGAGCACCTCATCGGGTGCCGCATTGACAGTGAAGTGCTTCGTTCTTCCTCCGAACTCGCAGGCCCCCAGCGCCCGTCTGCTCGGCCGCTCGCGGGCCGATTGGCAGGGGATCTACGTCTATCGCAACGACAGGCTCCTGCAGGCGGGAGGCTGGCATTCGATCACAGGGAACAGCGCGGAGCTGCAGCTCGCCAGGGCGGTGATCGATCTGACACCCGAGTTGTTGGCAGACGTCACCATGAACCCTGAGAAGAGTGGGGTGCTTCTGCGTCCCGCAATCGTTCACGCCATTGAGGGCGCGCTCGACTCGACCGGCGATATTACTTTCCATGCCTATCTCGACGCTGCTCGGGAAATAATGCAGGTCGCCAACAAGCGTGAAGTGCGAATCAAGCCAGTGACGCCTTTGGCCGACGGGCTCTCCGATGATCTTGTCGCTACCATCGCCGAACACCTCGGCCACCGAACTGAATCACGCCCCGCGTCCATCAAATGGCGGCTCTTGGAAGAAGGACGGCTGTTTCAGTTCGACAGCATTCAACGCACTCTGTGGCTGAATGCCGGGTATCGTCGCCAGCTCACCGGTTCGCAGGATGACGCTCCCAACGATGCACCGCTGCTCAAGATGACTCTCTTCCTCTTGATGGAAAGCCAGTTCGCGCGCGACAGGGTGCAGCAATCCACCCTCGATCAGGTGGAGGCCTGGCAATCCGTGCTGGCCAGCGCCATGAGTGCGCAGATCGACGTGCTCGATTACGATCCCTTCGCCGCCGAGGACAACGACACCCTGACGATGCCGCCTGCCCCCGGCGATGGGAGCGACGTCGCTGACCCAGTCGATTCGGCTGGCGCCCCGGCCAGCGACGGGATGAGTCGGCACCCCGTGCCTGGACCATATGTGCCGAGGCTGAAAGCGCAGGATGTTCCGCCGCCTGCCGGCAACGATCCCGAATCAACAGAACCAGATGTCGACGCTCCTTTCGACGATTTTGAGGACCTTTCGGAGCCAATCGTCGGCGCCACGAAGGACCAAATCAGCGATTATCTGAAACAGATCGGAACAGTCCTGCTGCTGAACGCTGAAGAGGAAGTCGATCTCGCCAAACGCATCGAAATCGGGCTCTTTGCCGAAGAAAAGTTGGACTTGCTCGTCTCCTTGGAGAAGAAATCGGCACTGGGGCGTGAACTCGCCTGGCTTGCGAGGGATGGCCGCCGCGCGAATGCTCACCTCACCTCCGCGAATCTCCGTCTGGTCGTGTCGATCGCGAAGAAGAACTGGGGTCGCGGATTGGACCTCTTGGATCTTATTCAGGAAGGCAACCTCGGGTTGATCCGCGCCGTGGAGAAATTTGACTACACTTTGGGCTTCAAATTCTCCACCTACGCGACATGGTGGATTCGGCAGGCGCTGAGCCGATCACTGGCAGACACCTCCCGAACGATCCGCATTCCCGTGCACATGGTCGAGCAGCTCAACAAGCTGCGTGTTGTCATGCGAAAGTTGGCCACAAGTTCGCCTCATATTGCGACTTTCCAGGAGATTGCTGACGAAGCTCAACTGACCGTTGCCGAGGTAAAGGTCATGCTTTCATACGATCGCCCACTGATATCGCTCGATGAGATCATCGCAACCGATTTCGACGGTTTCAATCTCCTCCCGGTGAATCTCGCCGATGTCTTGGTGGATGAGGAGCAGGAATCCGCCTACGACCGGGTCGAACCCGAGATAGTCAGGTGGCATATAGATTATGTCCTCGACCGTTTATCGGATCGCGAGGCTGGAGTCATTCGGATGCGATTTGGATTGGACGGCGACGGTATGAAAACGCTGGACCAGATCGGTGACGTCTACTCTGTGACACGCGAGCGAATCCGGCAGATCGAAGGGAAGACCATGGCGAAGCTGCGGCACCCCTCATTCAGTGATGAGCTCAGAGATTTCCTTCCTGGCGCCGGCGCGACCTCACGCCGTGGCGCGCCACGGTCAGCCCCCACACCCTCGTCGGCAGTGGCTGACCAGCCGTCCCCCGTGACATCACTGGTCGCGCCCGAAGTCGATCCGGCGGAGGACTTCCAGCTGGAGATGGAGACGTCTGTGCGGATGTTTGACTCTTTGGTCGTTGAGGTGCCCGATCTCGTCAGCGATGACGCTCCGACTGAGCCAGATTCGGCCGGTGACAAAGATTTCATAGATTTATACCGTCAAGGCTTGAGCATTCCGGCAATTGCACATGACTTGGGAGTCGATGATCGTGTCGTGGCCATTCGGCTGACACGGGTGCTTCTCGACGGCACCGGGGATCTTGACGACGAGACCACAGCGCCGCGGCACGGAATCCCCTACACGCCTGACGAGCGAACACGCATCCTCTTGTCGTACGGGCAAGGTCACTCATTCATGAGGATCGCGGGGGACCTGGGAAGAACACCTCTGGCAATCGCCTGGCAACTATTCGACAGCCCCAAACGGCCGGTCCACGTCACGCGGAAGATCCTCAAATCGCTTCGAAGGCGGACGCCATGAGTGGTGCTGTCGAGGAGGGGATGCAAAGCCGGCTAGGCTTTCAGATCATGAGCAAAGAGACTATTCGCGTGTTGGACCTCTTTGCCGGAGCCGGTGGATTATCGGCCGGTTTCCATGCCGCATCCGATCGATTCGAAACTGTTCGAGCCGTCGAAATGGATCTCGCTGCGGCCGCTTCCTACGAAGCGACATTCGGCAAGGGGCTTACCTATGCCGGCCGAATCCAAGATTGGCTCCTCGAAGAAGATGTGCCGTCGAACGTCGATGTCATCGTTGGAGGGCCACCATGTCAGGGCTTCTCGACGCTCGGAAAACAAGACAGCGAAGACGTTCGCAACACCCTCTGGGAAGAATATGCCACGACGATCGTGCGGGCTCAGCCCAAGTACTTTGTCGTTGAGAACGTTGCGGCTTTCGCGAAGTCGCGCCAGTTCGAAGACTTTCAGGATGCCGTGAAACCCGGCGGAATCCTCGAGCACTATGACTTTCAGCACACGGTACTCAACGCGGCAGACTTCGGTGCTCCGCAAGCGCGCAAGCGCGCCGTCGTCATCGGTCACCATCGCGATCTGGATTTCCCTGGGTTCCCGACACCAACTTCCCGGAAGGCACCTCGGACGGTCTTCGACGCCATTGGGAGCGTTCCTCAAGCCGTTGAGGGCATTGACCTTCCCTATGGGCGTGAATACGAGTTCGGCGGCAAGACTTTCGCCGGCCCTTTCTCGGCTCGAGAGCTCCACCTGGGCCGGAACTACCGACAGATATCCTTGGACCGGTTCGCTGCGATCCCCGCAGGAGGAAACCGCTTCAGCCTCCCGACAGATTTGCTCGCTCCCTGCTGGGTGAAACACCAGACCGGATCAGGCGATGTGATGGGACGCCTCCGTTGGAATCGACCGTCGGTCACGATCCGCACGGAATTCTTCAAGCCCGAGAAGGGGCGCTATCTGCACCCCGTCGCCGATCGGGCGATCACTCACTACGAGGCAGCATTGCTTCAAGGCTTCCCCGAGACCCACAAGTTCGTCGGCTCCAAAACAGCGATTGCTCGCCAAATCGGAAACGCAGTCCCTATCCCCCTGGGCGCCGCAATCGCAAGCCAACTCCTGAAGCACCTCTAGTTGGCAGCAGTTTAACGAGCATTGTGCCCGATGCGGTCTCTGCGTCAACGAACGCACCACCCAGACAACGAGTTCGCACTACTCAGTCGAGATAACCAGCTGAGATCAAGAGCCCCCAGCCGTAGCCTCGAAGTTACTACCAAGCCATCGAAATCGCTTACGTATGATCCGTCTTCGCATCAAACATCCTTCGCGTTAAATGCGAAACAATGCTCAGGGCATCCAGGCAATCATCGTTCGTGAAGGCACCCGAGGAGTGCAGCCTTTCAACTTCCTCATGGGCCATCGGATTGCGAAATCCCATTACTATTCCCATGGAGATCTGCTTCTGGCCGTTCTCCACGTTCTTTTCCGTTTGGACGTCAAAGTCGTTACTCAACATGTACCGCTTGAATACCTTGAGCGGGCCATTGTCTCCGAATGCATTGCTGACGATTTTCGACGCATCGCTTTCATCAATGTTTGACCACAATTTCGCTGTCGAGACGTATCTTTTGATCGCCTCCTGCACCGCTGTGTAGTAGTCGCCCATGACGTAGTGTTTGCTAGTTGCAGCTTGAATCTCAGGGTGAAGGTGTCGCCAGACAAACTCTGCGTGAGGCGGGGCAACGCGCTGAACCAACTTGATCAGGTCGCCTTGCTGAGTGGTACTCATGTCGATTTGATCGGATTCAATTGCAGTCACCAATTCACGGACTGACTCCTGCTCTTCGGCATGGATGGACGAGACCCACTCCTCTGTCGAACCTCCGACTTCGGTATCAATGATGGCCTTCCGTGCTTCGGCGCGCAGTCGCCGCCATTCCTGACCCAGCCGAACCATCAATTGCTGGAGCTGAATCTTCAAAAGGAGAGTTTCGTCCGTGTCCCAGTCGATGGCCCGCCTGTCGGTCGCAATGACGTCTGGGACCAGGGCATCGAGAAAGTCGACGTTGAGATAACCCGTCAGATACGAAAAGGCGAAGCTGGACTCCGAAGATCCAAAAAACTCCGGTTCATTTGCCAATCTACCGTTCACGTAGAGGGTGATACCACGAAGCGCTTGTTTGAGCGGCGACTTCGCCGAGACGATCACACCTGAAATTTGGCGTGCGGACCCGACTTCGTCGTCGACCCTCCAGCTCTGGGGAAAGGCCCACTCGAATTCGACCTGGATTGCCGATAACCTCAGCTGGCGAGAGATTGGAAACGACTCACCGCTGGCAGATTCAACGGTCACCTGGAAATCAGCGCCAAAGTAATTGAACAATCTTGAAAGACTCACAGATAGTTCTTCAGCGTTGATTGGAGTAGATCGCTTCAATTGTCGAAGTCGAATAAACGTCCCGTGCTCAGACTCCGATGCTGGCTGATTCCCCTCAACTGGCTCATACGCGCCTTCGGCTGATCGCATGTCGTCATAGTCAAGCACGATGGTCGTAGCTTGCGCGGAGTGCGCCCGTGTCGTCGAGAGCTCAATACGCTTTCCGATTCCGAAGAGCGCCAACTTGCCCAGGCCCTTCTTGCCAGACACAGGACGCCCCCCGCCTTCGGTCAGGCCTGACGGAGAATCCTGGCGACGATTTCGGCCGATACGAAGATACTTGTCCGCTACGTCGTCCCGCGACATCCCATGACCATCATCGGAAATCGAGATCGCGGAGTCGGCCTCGATGCGGATCAAGACGTTCGTAGCGTCAGCGTCGTAAGCGTTAGCAACCAGCTCGGCCAAAGCATTGGGCAGGTGAGAGTACATCTTCGCGCCCAGGTGATCGACTGTTTGTGGGTCAAACCGCAGCACCAGCGGTTCGTGGTCAGTCATTGCGTATACCCCCCGTGGACTCATAGCTGAAGCTTACCGATCTATCGGTGCTCCACTTTGTACCGGGGCCCCCGCCCCCTGCAGGATTATCCTTCAGCCGAACTGGCCAGGAATTCATTAAAGAGGTCCGGGTACCCGGCCCTGAGGCGTTCTTCAAAAGAGTTCCAAGCGTCTTCGTCTTTGATGTGGAGCCTCTCGCCATAGTCACGATGAAAAGTGACAATGTTTTCTACTAACTCCCGAAAATTCCATGAGAGAAAGAACTCTTCCTGCCCCTGCATTTTCCCTGGTGCGGCCGCGTCAAGACGGTAGACCCGATAAGTATTCTGCGCCCGTTGCACGGCCCAGTACAATTTGAACAGGGCGGAAATGGCTTCCCGCTGACCGACAAGGTCTAGGCCGTCAGTGGCGTACAAGACGGTACCAATGACATTGCGGGCTTGCGCCGTTTCGCCCGTGGTCAGGTCGATGTGGATACTCGATATCGCCTGCTTCCGCTCACGAGAGCGCAACTGCAGGGAAATTATTCCGGCAAGGCAGGCAGCGACTAACGCTCCACTGGAGCCAAGCCAAGTGGGGAAGTCGCCCCAATCCAAATTCATCTGCAGCTCCATCTATCTTTTTCGCGAACGACCACAGAGAATTTGCGGTGCCCCAACAAGCAGCTCCATCGCTGTATTACTCTGGTCTCGCGCCAAGGCCCGGGGTCTGTCACGAGAAATCTCACCGCGGGATTCACGGGTCCACGGAAGCATAGTCTCTATGAGAATGGTCGCAAACACGAGCATGGAAGGTGCGCCAAAGGTAGCGCTCCGGTTTCGCGACGGCTGACTCGGCGAGGGCAAGATCGGCCACTCCTGGCCGCGGCGCGCTGCAGCGCGCCGCGCTCGCCGGCGAGATCGTGAGCCTGCGGCTGCGCGATGTGCACGGGCTGGGAAGTCGAGAGCCGCCACACGAACGGCCCGGGGCTGGCGGCGGAACACGCCGATCGGTGACCGAACTTCTGTCGATTCGGTCGTACCAAATGCCCCGCCCGCTGGTGTGCACTGACGTGCACCTGATCGAAAGTACTCGTCGTTCTCCCGTCAGGGCCTCATTCACCAGCTGATCTGCGAGGGCTCCACCCCGGAGCAGTCTGAGTTCGGCGTCAAGCCATCGGTTACTGAGGCCCGGGCGTAGTTGACTACCGTCCCAGCTACCTCGGTCGTCGACTACCACGCGTCATCGATCGCGCAAGGTGACGGACAAACGCATCGGGGCAGTCGTGAAGCGCGGGGAGTAGGGTCGTCCAGAGATCGTGCCGCACGGGGAACAGCGGTGGGACATCTGCTTGAGTGCGCCAGGCAACTCACGGGCGGCTATTACGCCGACCCGGTGACCAAGCCCGTGCCGAATCTGCCGTTTTTGGGGTTCCGAGCTACCACCTGCTCAGCCTGGAGGTTTGAGAGGCGCAGTTTCATTTATCCAGGCGATCATCAGACACCACGCACTTCTGCCTCGCGGTCGCGTGATCATTGCTCTCTATGAACTGTGCTCCTCAAGGATCGCCCCCAGTGTCGTGCCCAATAGCAGCGCCGACTTCTCGTACTTCTGCGTCAGCCTGACGCGCGACGCCTCCGATAGACCGGCCTGACGCGCCGGGTCGGCGTTGTGCGAGATGTCGGCCCGCTTCACAATCAGGGCGAGCGGATCGCCCGCCACCCGCGCCATCGACTCGGCGAGCGGCTCCCCCGGGCGCTTGGTGATGGCATCCACTGCCGTGACGACGTGCTCCTCGAAGCCGAGCGTGCGCAGGTAATCGAGCGTGACGTCGGTGTCCTCCACGACGTCGTGCAACACAGCCACGATCTTCGCATCGGTGCCGCTCACGCGCTGCATCACAGCCAGGGGGTGGTAGATGTACGCGACGCCGAGTTTGTCGACCTGGCCTGCATGTGCCGTTCGTGCCAGGGTGATTGCGTCGTGAAGCTGTGAGGGCTTGGCGCCTGATACCCAGTTCGGGAACGCGGCATCCGGCCCGTACTGCAGCCACTCGCCCTCGAAGCCGGCGGCGCCGTTGGCCGAGCGGTCGTCGATCAGGTAGTCGCCGCGGTTGAGGTTCTTGTGGTGGGAGAGGATCAGCCGTTAGTAGGCGGCAGTCTCGCTTTCGATGCCGAGGTGCTCCTGAACCCAGCGCACCTTGTCGTGCCAGGCGGAGGCGTTATGCCACGGCGCGGTGGACAGGATGAACGTATCGAAATGCTGGGCCAGCTCGCGATAGGCCGTCAGAGCATCCGGCAAAGGGTCCATCAGGGCGAAAATTCCCGGCGCATCGTCGTAGTGGCCTGCGTACTTCACTCGGGCCGCCTCGCTCAGCCGCGCGATGCCACTCGGGAAGTCGACCAGCGTGTTGTCCAGGTCGATGTAGAGGATCTTCTTGGGTTCGGGCGGTTCATTCTGCATCATTGCGGTACTCCTTGGCTCAGGTGTCATCAGGGGAGGTACGGGCCAAGAACGCGGGCCGTGGTGAGGGCGAGCTTGCGGTCCATGTACTCATAGGACGGCATCAGCTCGGTCGCGCCTATCACCGTGTGGATCACACCGGCCGAGTCGAAGATGGCGATCGGCTCGAGGTTGCGCAGCAGCGCCCAAAACGGTTGGAAGAAGTGGATGTCGCGGCCGGTCGCGGCGATCTGGTCATCCGCTGCTTCGGCGTAATCGTCGCGGGCTTTCTGGGCCGATTCAAACGGCAGAAAGTACGGGCAGTCGGGGTCGTCGTAGGGATCCATGGGCGCCGGCACCGCGTACCACTCGTACCGGTCGTCGACCGCGGTCGCGAGTGCGCTGGCCATGACGCGGTAGGTGAGGGAGTGTGCGGTGGTCACCGGTACTGCCTTGGGGATGCCGAGCCCCGTGCCCACCTCGATGCGCTTGAGGGTTTCGTGCGGGCTGACCAGGGCCATCATCTCGATCCAGCTGATGCTGTTGACCACACCGTTCACGAGAAACTTGCAGCCGCCCACGAGATCCCACTGAATGCTCATGCTGTCTTGCTCGTCGTGCACGATGACCAGGCGGCCCTCGCCCTCTACCTCGTGACCCGACACGCGCAGGTGCGGATGCCGCCGCACCAGTTCGCTCGCGAGCCACCAGATCTGCGCGGTGAGAAAGCGGTCGGCGGGCGGAGTGTATTCCTAGTAGCCGTCGCCGCCGTCTTCGTCACCGTTGGTGGACGAGTTATTTCCGGAATCGTCAGATGCTGGGTTGTTCATTTACTCGTCTCCGGGGTGTCGGCGGCCAGCCGGGTGATGGCGGCCTGCAGAAACCGCTTCGGTGTCGTGGGTGGCAGAACCTCGAGGACCTGCCTGAGTGCCCAGTCGATCGCGACCCCGCGGTGGAGGGCCGCATACAGCGCCCCGACCGACGGGGTGCGGCTCTGCGCCTGCGCGCAGTGCACCAGCACAGTGTGCCCCTCGGCCCGCAGCGCGGCGATGGCGTTCACGGTGTCGAGGAGTACGAAGTCGAGATTCGGGTTCTCTGCAGGGTCGTCCTTGTCGATCAGGCGCACCTCCACGTGGTGTTGGATGTCCGGGGGCACCTGCTTCGTGCCCACTCGGCAGAGCGAGACTACTGCGTCGACCTCGCGCGGCAATGCGTCGAGGGCTCCCGCCGCGCCGATCCAAACCCCCTCGTCGTGCGGGTGCTGCACCAGGGTCGAGACATCGCCGAGGTAGGCATAGTCGAAGCGTTCCTTGTGTGCGTCTCCGCAAATTCGACCGCCAAGCCGCACCAGGTCGGCGCCGGTCAGGCCGGGCCAGCCGTGCACGATCCGGCGCCACTCGGCTGGCACAGCGGATGCGCCCCAGCGTGCCCCGAGCAAGCCACCGGCGATCGCCGCCACGGTGTCAGTGTCGCGACCACCGCGCACCGCGGCTTCGAGTGCGAGTCGCAGGTGCGTTGCATCCGCCTGGTTGATGGTGCTGATGGCCGACCAGGCGCCTTGCAATGCCTCGACGACCCAGCCGTTGTGGGCGAAGTCCTTCGGCTCGCTGGTTTCGGCGACCGCGATACGTTCGGCCCAGAGCTCGCGCCGGTCGGCGGGCAGAGCGGACAGGCCCACTCGCACGTCGAGTTCGCCCTCGAGCACCGCGTGCCGAATGGCGAGGCACCAGAGCACGCAGGCGTCGCCGGCATCCGCCTCATAGTGGGTGAGGCTGCTGATCGCGCGGGCCGCCTCGGCGAGCGCCACCGGGTCGTCGAGGTACGCGAGCGCCACCGGAGCGGTGCGCATGAGCGAGCCATTGCCGCCGCTGCGTCCGTGCCGTTCGTGGTGCGCCTTCGCCACCGCACGCACAGCGGATGCCGTGGGCTCGGTCTTCGACAGCACCGCCCGCAGCTGGATCCCCACGTCGGGCGCCGTCTTTGCCCACTGAACCCATTGGGCGACGATGCCATCGAGCACTTTGTCGTCGCGCAGGTCGAGACCGTCGGCGGCTGCTCTTGCGATGAGAACGGCCATCGAGGTGTCGTCGGTCCACTCCCCCGGTGCCCAGTTGAAGCCGCCGCCGCCGTTCATGACTACCGGGGTGCTGCTCGACAGGGGCGGACCGAATTCGTAGCCGGCGCCGAGGGCGTCGCCGCTCGCCATGCCGAGGAGAACCCCGGCGGCGCGGTCTTTCTGAGCGGCGGTGAGTTTCGTCTGAGTCATGTCGTCTCCCCTGTTATTTAGATCAAATGTCATCTATTGCCAACGTAGCACACCTTTGCGGGATTAGCGCAAATCTGCTTTAATAAGCAAGTGACCGAGTATCGAGACAGTTCAGAAAAGCTCTTGACCGATTACCCGCGCCCGTCTCTGGCCGTGGATACGGCCGTGCTCACTGTGAAAGACGGCGCGCTATGCGTTGCGCTCGTGCAAAACAAGGAGGGGTGGCGCCTGCCAGGAACCTTCGCGCACGAGCGCGAAACCCTCTCCGATGCCGTGCTCCGCTCTCTGCACGACAAGGCCCATATTATGGGCCTGCGCCCGCGGCAACTGCATGTTTTCGACGCCCCCAATCGGGACACCCGGGGCTGGGTAATCTCGGTGGCGCATCTCGTGGCGGTGCCGCACGCATCCATTTCACACGTTGAGCTGAAACCGGTGTCACAGGTTGGGCACCTGATATACGACCACAACCTGATTCTGGAGCTGGCGGTACATACACTGCGTGACTCGTACCGAGCCTCGCCCGACCCCGAGCGCCTGCTTGACCCGGAGTTCACGCTGCTCGAGCTGCTGCGCCTGCACTCCGCAATCGCCGGTGAACCGCTCGGCAAGGACACCTTCCGTCGGCGGGTGCTGGGTGAGCTTGTCGAAACGGATGCCTACAAGCCCGGCCTGGTTGGCAAGCCCGCGAAGCTGTTTCGGCACGCAGAGCTGTGAGCATCGGCCGCGTCGAGGCGGATTGCTAATTTGTTCGAGTGTTCGTTAGGTGGCGGCCAACGTAGCCAATGTAAATCATTCCTGAGCCGGCAGTGTCGTCAAAGTAGTGCATCCGGGGCGCAAAAGTGTCCGAGTGCGTCGGCTTGAAATGGGCAGCCATCATGACCTGCCCGTCGGGTCGTACAGACTCAGGCACCGGCAACATTCGCTCTCTGCTCATGCGAGTATTCGCTAAAACGGATTCGCTTTCACCGGCCGCGTGACGTTGGGGTGAGCACTTTCGCCCGTCCACCTCAGAGTCATTGAGATATTGATGCACCGAGCCCTGAAATCCGTGTTCCGTGCGTTGTTCGGCATAGTCATGGAGCACAAGAACGAAGTCCCACATTTTTGACACCACGCGTCCAAAGTGGTCCCTCTTGTCGATCTCCAAAGCTGCGGACTCATCACCGGTAAACACGACTCTCTTGACAACTGGCAGGTCCGATACCCCAGGCGTGAGGCGCAGGACAAAGTCTTCGAAGTTGTCCGGCGGTTCCCAACCGGCTTCCTCGGGTGGTACCTGCGTGTCGGCAAACCGCTCAGCCTCCTTGAATCGCTCACGGAGGATTCGCGCCTCTCTAGACGCTTTGCGCGCTTCATCGCTCTCAATTCGGGCAGCAAGTTCTGCTTCCTCGTTTTGCTCCCGCAAACGATCAATTTCATTCTCGAGATCTATGCGCCGCTCGAGAAGCGATTCAATCTGCTCCTGCGCCACGACATACCCGTCAGCATTGGTCTCAATGAATCGATCGAGTTTCGCCACCGTTTCGACGGAGATTTCAGGCACGCCGACCCATCGCCGAATTAGGGCGGCGAACGCACGCCTTGACCAATCCAAGACAGTCACGGGCGATTCGCGCGACGGTATCGACGTCGCTGGCTCTGCTCGGGACGGCTCGAGCGAGTTAGCGACGGCCATTTGGCCGATTCGAGCCTCGCGCGTAATCCGTGCATCTTCGCGGATGAGGAGCTCATGAGAACGTCTCAGATCGGCGGGCAATTCCATTTCCACTAGCCGGCGGCGAGCCTGATGCGCATGCACGATCGGAAGCGAGCCCCCAACGCGTCCATTCCGAATCGACCGTGCGAAGGTGGCGGCTCCCAACATTCGGTGCCTGAGGCCGTCCTGCGGGTCACTGAAATCGACCTTTGGCGCAAACGTGCGTACGCCACCACGGGGTATTGAGTGAGAATCGGGGAGACGGTCAGCGAGCAGATCGACGGCACTTTCAGATATGGCGAAAGCCGTCGTGACACCGACGCTGTCCTTGGCCAGTTGGCCGATAGTGGAACGCCAGAGTTCGTCAGATATTTGCCCTGGCGAAACGGCCACAATCACCGAAGCCATTCGCCCTTCGTCCAGAATCGCGTTCATCAATTCGTCGATATCGTCGGCTCGGACGACATGTGGGAGCGGAGAAATGACGGTTGTGCTGTCCCTGACGACCGTGCTCTCAAGCAGGTTGCGAACGAGTCGGGGCGGGCGCGCCTCGTGCAGTGCGTCATCGAGGCTCACATCAGCCTTCTCAAGCTCAATGAGGAGAACCTGCTGGTCTCGCCGCGCTTTCGGAAGTGAGCAAGCAGTGATAGAGACAATCCATCGACCTCCTGGATTTGTCTCGTCCAGCCGAATGAGCTGGCGAATGCTTTGATCGCGCTCGTCTGTAAGTGTGACCACCGTCAAGGTCGCGTCGGGACCAAGCTCAAATACTCCAGGACCATCCCAGTCAGCGGTTTCAAGACTTCCACGTTCACTTCGCAGCTTGGATCTCAACCATTCGCGGACATGGGACTCTGCGACTTTGACCGCGTCCTCCGTGTCGTCAAGACGAAGTATTGCGCGGTAGCCGAGTGACATTTTGAATACTTCCTTGTTGGGTGGGCGCGGTCAAAGGTAGCTGTGCGCGCGAAGACGTACCGTGGTGGTAGTACTACTCAGCTCGGAGCAACGACTACAGGTCTTCGAGATGCCTAGCCTCTGTCCTGGAATCCTCCAAGTCGCTGAAAGCACGAGCTGAATACTCCACCTGAAGAGTTATGTCATAATTCTCCCCCGTCAGCGCCAAGAGGACAGTGGTCTCGTGTGTTTCCCAGATTGTGTATTTTTTGAGATCGCCTCGACCCACCGCCATGCCCCATTGATCGGGGTCATCTTGGTAGAGGTCATCGGACCAAAACTCATTGTCTTTATCAGGCGTTCCATACTTCTTAATTAGGAGCGCTTTCAGTGCCGAGCATGAGACGAGATACTTATTGTCATTTGCATACGTCTCCGTAATTAGGTACTTCGACCTCACTAACTGATCATCAATCAGAATAAAGAGAGCCCGACTCGGCATCCCACCGATTGAAGTATCGAAAGCCAGCATGTTCGCAGAATCAGTCCACGGCTGCTCTTCACTGGCCCTGATGGTCGATTTCGATGAGCCCCAGGGCACCTTGCGAAATCCCAACTCTGCTGAAAATTGCCGGTTCTCCGACGCCTCGACCGACGTCCAAGTTCCATCGTTCCGCAGAATGAACGTCGAACCATTTTCCGCAGTGACTAGCATCATGTCCCCCATCGCCTGTGTTTTGTGAGTACAGAATAGGTGCATCACCCGAGAGAGGTGTCAAGGGTCGCATCAACCCGGGCAATAGGCTCATTCACAGTGTCTGCCGCGGACCGACCAAGTGTCCGAGGTCGATGAAACAATTGTCTTTGACGCGAAACACGTTGAACAAGGGGATTCTGTGAGCGAGATCGATTACCACGCTACCGTCGGCGACGCCCTGGGTCTGCTCATCGAGGGGTTGCAACCGTTCGTCGAGCGGGTCTTCGCGACCAAGTTACCGCCCGAAGTGTCGTGGACGAGTGTTCTCGAGCGCAAGGATCACCTCGCCGGCCGACGCGGGGGCATCTACTCACCGCGCGACCTGTCGCTGCTGCTGCGAGCGCTCACCGAGCGGATGGGAGAGCTCGGGTATCCGTTCGACCAGGAGTTGCCGCGCCAGGGACAGACCTACGCGAGCGAACTGCGCGAGGTGCGAAACCAGTGGGCGCACACCCAGGAGTTCACGGCCCAGACGGCGTACCGGGCGCTCGACTCGGCGGAATTGCTACTGAAGTCGATCGGGGCTGATGCTCAAGCGCAGCAGGTGTCCGAGCTCAAAGCGAGCGTCTTGCCGGTCGCTCCGGCACCCCGGGCGTTCGAGCGTGCCGACGATGAACGGTCCTCACGTGATGACCACAGCGATTCCCTCGCTTCCGAACGCCTGAAGGACCCAGATCACTCCGATCGCCGAGAAGCACCACCTGCGGCGACTGCTCACCTCACCATCACGTCGGTCCCGTTCCTCAGTTATGCCATGGCCCACTGCCGGGTGCCGATCGTCGACGAGGTCGTCATCGAGAACCTCGGCGGCGAGGCCCGCGGAGCATCGCTCGAGGTCGACGTCGTCACCGCCAATGGCTCGCTCGGCGGACCCAAGGTGCTTCTGGCTGACCTCGGCGAGAAACAGTCCACCGTCCTGCGCGCGATCGACCTGATTCTCGACCCTGCTCGAATGCTCGCCGTCGAGGAGCAACGCCCAGGAGTCATCCGCGCCACCCTGCGCGACAGTGCGGGAACGACGCTCGCCGAGGCATCCGTCGATGTCACCGTGCTCGCGTACAACCAGTGGGTTGCCACTCCCCTGCACCTGGGACTGGAACTCCTCGCCTCCCACGTGCAGCCCAACTCGGCCGCGATCGCGCCGCTGCTGCGCGAGGCCTCCGACCTGCTGCAGGCGAGCACGGGCGACTCCTCGCTCACGGGTTATCAGACGGAGAGCACACAGCGCGTCGACGACACCGTCGCCGCTATCTGGGACGCCATGCGGGCCCGCGACATTCGCTACGCCGAACCGCCCGCGAGTTGGGGCAACAGCGGGCAAAAGGTGCGCACGCCCGAGGAGGTACTCGTGGGCCGGCTCGGAACCTGCCTCGACACCACGGTGACGCTGGCTGCCGCGCTCGAGCAGGCCGGACTCAACTCCACGATGTGGCTCCTTCAGGGTCACATCTTTCTCGGCTATTGGCGCATCGACTCGTCGCTCGGCGCCATCGCGCTCACCGACGTGGCCGATATCGTCAACCTTGTCGACCTCGGCAGCATTGGGCTCCTGGAAACGACCGCGGTCACTGGTGGCACAGAGTCGAAAAGCTTTGCCGAGGCCGGTCGCATTCCACGCACCGTGCACCTTGCGGCCGGTCTCGACCGGTTCTATGGCGTCACCGACATTCGCCAGGCTCGCGAAAGCCGCATCTTTCCGCTGCCGAGTCGCTCGACCACCGCCGAGGGCGAGGTCACCGTGACCGTCTACCAACCGGCCCCCGGCCGCGCGATCGACCCGTACTACGGCAAGAACACAACGGATGCCGCACCCGGCTCGACCACGGTGCCCGCCCGGGTCAGCCAGTGGAAGAACGCCCTGCTCGACCTCAGCCTGCGCAACAAGCTGATCAACTACACCGACCGCTCGGGCTATTCGCTCGCCGTGCCCGCGCCAGCCGTGGCCCGACTCGAAGACGCGATCAGCGCCGGAACTCCAATCACCCTCCTGCCCTCCGACGCGGTGCCGAAGATCGACGAAGTGCGGGGCATCCGTTTTGGGCGCGACCTGCCCGAAGACGTGCGCGAAATCCTGCTCGCCGACAAGAAGAGCGCCTTCGTCGATATCACTCAGGCCGCCTATACGACCAAGTTGCGTTACCTCGCCAACAAAGCCCGCACCGTGGTGGAGGAAACCGGCGCCAACAACCTGTACCTGGCGTTCGGCATGCTGCACTGGACCTTCAACGACCGCGAATTGCGGTCGCCGCTGGTGCTCATCCCGGTCAATATGACCAGCGCGAGCCGCGGCACTTCCTACAAACTCACGATCGACGACGCCGGCGCTTCGACACCCAACTACTGCCTTCTGGAGAAACTGCGCCTGAGTTTCGGACTGGAGATTCCCGGGCTGGCCAACCCGGCAGACGACGGGTCCGGCATCGATCTGCACGCCGCTTTCACGGCCGTGCGCGAGGCCATTGCCACAGCCGGACTGCCGTTTCGAGTGGAAGAAACCGTCGACCTGTCGATTCTGCAGTTCGCCAAGTTTCGGCTGTGGAAAGACCTCGACGAGAACTGGGAGACGCTGTCGCAGAACAGCCTGGTCTCGCACCTGATCAACTCGCCGACCGCCGCGTACGCTGATCCCGTCTCCGCTGCCAACGCGGTCGATCTCGACGAACTCGGCGGAACGGTGCCGGTACCCGCTGACTCGTCGCAGCTCGAAGCGGTGGCCGAAGCCGTGCATGGGCGCACGTTCGTGCTCGAAGGCCCGCCGGGAACCGGCAAGTCGCAGACCATCACCAACCTGCTCGCTCGGTCTCTCGCTGCCGGTAAACGTGTGTTGTTTGTCGCCGAAAAGCGCGCGGCCCTCGACGTTGTGAAGAAGCGTCTCGAAAGCGTGGGCCTGGGCGACTTCTCCCTCGACCTGCACGATAAGAGCGCCCGGCCGGCCGCCGTGCGTGCCCAGATTCGGGCTGCGCTCGACCTGCATATTCAGCCAGACACGGCGGCACTGCAGACCAACCTCGAAGCGGCGACGTCGAGCCGTGGAGCCCTTGCCCGCTATGCCGATCGCCTGCACGAGGTGAACGCTGCGGGTCTCTCGCTCTATGGCGCCCGCACCAATGAGCTGGCAGCGGATGCCGACGTGACCGCCCTGGAGATTCCCGCCACGCTCGTGGCCGGAAGCGCTCCCGAAGCCTTCGCCGAGCTGCGGCAGGTACTGCGGAGCCTGCCAGAGGTGAGCGATCTGGCCCGGCCCAGCCCGACGCATCCGTGGGGCTTTGTCGACGAGCGAGCCACCCACCCGCTCGATGTCGCCGCCATTCACACCGCCGCCCGCGCGTTCGACGGCGCTCTCGTCGCCGCCGAGACCGCCGGGTTCAGCCTCGAAGCGCTCAACCGACGCAATTCTGCTGCCCTGATCGGCGAGTGGAGTGATGTTTCCGCCGCCCCGAGGTACCCGCTGCCGATCATCGATTCCCTGCACGGTGACGACTGGAAGGCCCACCTCACAGCGCTCGAGCAGCAGCTCGCCACTGTGACGGCAACTCCCCCGGGATGGCTCGTATCGGTCAAGCCGACAGCGCTCGCGCGCGACCTGCCGGCTATCCACGCCGCGGCCGTCGCGGCCGACGAAGCGGGGTTCTTCGGACGCAAGAAGAAGCGCCGTGCCGTTCTTGCGTTGTTCGCCGACGACCTCGAGGTTGATTCCCAGTCCGTGCCGCTGAAGACGCTGTCGACACTCACTGGCGCTCTGGCCGCCTCGCACGCCGCAGCGACAAGCCTCCGCGGCGCTGCCCTCAAGTTGCCGGTCCCGCTCGTGGACGTCGGCTGGAACCCGTACCTCACTGAATCGGCGGCGAAACTCGCCGCAGACATCAACTGGCTGCGCTGGATCGGCGATGCGCTCAACCCGCAGGGCGTCGCGCGTATCGCCGACCTGCGCCAGTACTACGCGGCGAGTGCGGTGGGCGCAGGTCAGGGTGAGCTCGAGCGGCTCGAACAGGCCTGGACCCAACTTGCGACAGCGGCCGATCTTGACTCGCACCCAGTCTGGGCAGGGGATCTCGGCTTCACCGCCCGTTGGACCTCAACCCGGGCCGCGCGAAATGTTGCGGCAGCACGGCCGGTGCCTCTCGAGCGCTGGCTCGCGCTGGTGCGTCATCTCGAACCACTGATACGAAGCGGGCTTCTCGAGGCCCGCGCCTCCCTGCTCGACGGCCGAATACCAGCGGATGACGCCGCGCTCGCCTTCGACAAGGGTGTCGCCGTCGCGTCGATCTCCGAACGCGAAGATGCCACCGCGCTCGGCGACTTCAACATCATCGCGCACAACAAAACCATCGGCCGATTCACGACGAGCACCGGCCTCGTGCGCGCCGAGCTGCCGCGCGCCATTCCGGCCGAGGTGCTCGCCCTGCGCCGATTCGACACGACAGTGCTCTCGGGCCAGGTCGGCGGTCTGCGCCGCCAGCTCGATCGGCAGCGTGGCGGTATGAGCGTGCGCGCGCTCCTGCAGAACTACGGCGAACTCATTACCCAGGTCATGCCGTGCACCTTGATGAGTCCCGAATCGGTGGCCCGATTCTTTCCCGCGCAGGCCGGGCTGTTCGACATCGTCGTGTTCGACGAGGCGTCACAGATTCGGGTAGCGGATGCCATTGGTGCCATGGGGCGGGCGGCATCCGTTGTGGTGGTGGGCGACAGCAAGCAGATGCCGCCGACCAGTTTCGCAGAAGCCAGCGCGAGTATCGATGATGAGGTCGATACCGCGCCAGAGGTAGTTGTTGATGAGGAGTCGATTCTCACGGAGTGCGTGAACGCCCGGGTGTCGAGCAAGTGGCTGTCGTGGCACTATCGCAGTCAGGACGAGTCTCTGATCGCGTTCAGTAACCACTATTACTACGAAAGCCGACTGTCGTCGTTCCCCGCTCCGGTTGGGGCGGGCGCCACCGGTGCGGGCCACGGCGTCTCACTCGTGCGCGTGAACGGGCAGTTCGAGCGCAGCGGCAAGGGCAAGACTTTGCGCACCAATCTGGTGGAAGCCACCGCTATCGTCGACGACATCCAGCGGCGCTTTCGCCTGTCGCCGGGGGAATCACCCTCAGTGGGCGTGATCACCTTCAACGCCCAGCAGCGCAACCTGATCGAGAATATGCTGCGCGACAGCCCGGATGAGCGCCTGGAACGAGCGCTCGACGAACCCGACGGTCTGTTCGTGAAGAACCTCGAGAACGTGCAGGGTGACGAGCGAGACAGCATTCTGTTCTCCATCGCCTTCAGTGCGAACGACAAGGGCGTGGTACCGCTCAACTTCGGCCCACTCTCACGGGCTGGAGGTGAACGCCGCCTCAACGTTGCCATCACCCGGGCGAGGCGCGAAGTGGTGTTGTTCGCTAGCTTCGACCCCGGCGTGCTGCGCGCCCAGGACACCAGTTCGGTGGGCATCAAGCATCTGAAGGCCTACCTCGAAATGGCCGATCGGGGAGCCGCAGTCATGCACGACGACGTGCGGCGCCAGTCGGTGGTCGATCGTCATCGCGACGATATAGCCGCCGAGCTGCGCGGTCGCGGCTTCGCCGTGCAGACCGACGTGGGCCTGTCGGAATTTCGGGTCGATATCAGCATTGCGGATGCCTCCGCTCCCGATCACCCGCTGGTTGCCGTACTGCTCGACGGACCGAACTGGCGTGCACGCCTAACAGTCTCCGACCGTGACGGTCTGCCCGTCGACGTGTTGCAGGGCCTGATGCGCTGGCCCGGCGTGGAACGAGTGTGGATGCCAGAGTGGCTGCACCAGCGTGAGGAAACGCTGGATCGGCTTGCGGAGTCCGTCAGAGTGGCTGCCCAGAGACCATCGGCCCCCATCCCTGTCACGGTGCCTTCGGCGTCGGTTTCTGTGCCGCCCCCTTCAGCGCCGATTCGTGCGGCTGCGAAGCACCCCTCGCAAGTAGAGCTCCCTTCACCGTTGCGAGGAAGGCCCGTCACCGCCCCGAGCAATCCGCTGGTCGTGCCCTATTTCGAGTGGCAGCCCAGCTACCGCGGATCCGTGAGCGTTCTCGACGAACTGCCCCGCTCGTCCGCCCGGGTGCAAGCGGTCATTCGTGACGTGGTTGCCGCCGAGGGTCCGGTGCACAGTGTTCGCCTGGCTAAACTCGTGGCGAGTGAGTTCGGGCTCGATCGTGTGGCGCAAGCGCGCGCAGCGGCGATCCTGCGCTGTGTCCCCCCGGAGCTGCAGCGTTCGACCGACGAACCCTTCCACTGGCCTACGGACATCGATCCGGCAACCTGGCTCGTGGCGCGGCGAACGCCGCTCGGTGGCGTGCGCCTGATCGACCACGTCTCCCTCTTGGAGATTGCCAATGCGATGCGCCAGTGCGCGGCATCCGCTGCTGGAATGGACGAGACCGAACTCAAACGCGAAGCGCTGTCCCTGTTCGGTGGTCGACGGGTTACCGAGGCGATCGGACAACGGCTCGACGCTGGGCTCATCTATGGGCTGAAGTCCCGGAGGCTGGAGCGTGCGGGCTCCGGGGTGGTCGTCAGCGGCCCGCTGAGCTGATCCGTGCGGCGACGGCTGATGGACGCGCGGGTCGTTAGGCGGTCACCAGCAGACGAGCATCCGTTTGGCTGGCTAGTTTGCGGTCGAGGGTGTACATCGGTTGATTCGATGTCAGCTCTGCCGACGTCACGAGGTAGCAGTCCTCAAAAGAAAGTTTGGGGTGCCCAACGAACAAAGCCAGTACTCGATCGAACAGGGCGGCATTGGCGACGATTTGGGGCAGATTCACGAGACCCTGGATTGCTTCTCGCT
The DNA here is from genome assembly GCF_004403435.1 of Cryobacterium sp. TMT1-66-1. Classification (NCBI taxonomy): domain Bacteria; kingdom Bacillati; phylum Actinomycetota; class Actinomycetes; order Micrococcales; family Microbacteriaceae; genus Cryobacterium; species Cryobacterium sp. TMT1-66-1. The sequence continues at coordinate 114,165 of NZ_SOGP01000017.1, read as the reverse complement.
GCTGCTCACGATTGAGCCCGTACGCGCGCCCCAACACGAACACTGTCTCGACGAGTGCGATATCCGATACGACAAAGGTGCCGCCCGTGTGAAGCAGCGCCACAGCGGCGGCGTGCTGTTCGGGCACATCGTTCAGCAGCAATCGAAGAACGACATTTGCGTCCAAGGATGCGCTCAATGTGCACTCTCGTCGTTACGGTGTTCCTGGTAGTAGGCGTCGACGTCTGTGACGGGCTCGACGATCGTCGCGTAGCTGGAGATTCGTGCACTGAGGGCTTCGATGTGCGCCACCGGCGCTATGTTGATCGTGCCGCTGGCTTCGTCGATCGAGATTTCCAGTCGATCACCGCGTTCAAGCTGTAGGGCTTTGCGCACTGCTGCGGGAAGCGTTAGTTGGCCTTTGCTGCTCAGGGTGACGATGGCCTTCATGACTTACATTTTAGGTGGCGTAAGGCAGCACGGCGAGAGTCATTTGCTCAACCACGCCGGCAACTCAATGAGGGTCACTGAGCTGATACCGAAACTCGTCCGGCGCGATCCAAATTTGATTGGGAGTCGGTGCCAGCATCCGCTCTGGAATTTCAGCTGGGTCAGGCGAGCTGCGTCAGCCGCACGACGATGCCGACAATTGGCAGAAGGGAGCAGAGTACGGTCACGACGCCGATCACCACAAGATTACCGGGCAGCACCGCCAGCAGGATCGATCCTAGAAAGGTTGCGGGTCGGGGTTGTCGGCGTTGTCGGTGTTCCAGACGGAGGTCCACGGGTTGGGCGGGGGTGGTGCTGGAATGGTTGGCGGGGGTGGTGCTGGCGGTGGTTGTTGTAGGTGGGGGCTGATGCGGGTGGCGGGGTCGGTGGCATAGTGTTTGCCGGCGGGGCTGGTCCAGTGCAGGGTGCCGTCGGGGTCGGCGACGGCTTTCCACNCGTCGGGGTCGGCGACGGCTTTCCACTCGCTGAAGTGCTTCAGGTTGTGGTGCGCCGGGGAGAGAAAGTGCAGGTTGGTGGCGGTGGTGGGGCCGCCGAATTGTTTGTCGATGGTGTGGTCGAGGTCGCTGTGCCCGGCGGAGCGGTTGCAGCCGGGGAACCGGCAGGTTCCATCCCGCAGTCGCAGGTACTTCTTCAGGCTGGCCGGTACTCGGAAGGGGTCTTGGCTGACGTCGATCACGATTCCGGTGTGGGGGTGGGTGAGGATGCGCAGGAAACTTGTCGCCGTGCCGGCCAGGCGGCGGGCGGTCTCCGGGTCGATCGGCCCGTACCCTTCCAGCTCGGCGGGTTCTTCGCTTTTGCCCATCAGTGTGAGCACCGGGACGGTGATGTTGACGTTGGCGGTGAGTCCGGCGCCGAGGCCGCTGCCGGTGACGCCCTGCTGGAGCAGGTCGACGGCGACATCGGCGCGGAGCTGGCTGAGGGTGCGCTCTTCGCCCGGGCCCTGCAGGCTGATGGCGGCGTCGGTGACGCGGGTGTAGATGCCCTGCAAGTCGTCACCTGCACCGCGCAGCCAGAGGGTGGCCATGCCGTCTTTATCGGGGAAGAACAGCACCTTGCGGTCGGAGAGGCACTTGGCGCGGCGCACGGTGATGCTGTCGGGGTGGAACCGTTCCCGCAGTTTGCGGGCCTTGCCCTCGAACTGCGTGGGAGTGAGGCGTTTGGCGTGCGGCAGCAGCACCGCCTCCAGTGCGGCGCGGGCGGGCCGCGGCACGGAGACGAGCTGGTCGAGCAGGCGGCGGGCGTGGCGGAGGGAGATGTCCCCGGTGCGGAGCGCGGTAAGAGTATCGGGCCGCTCGACCACCAGTTGCCGGCTCTCTTGGAGGAGGCCGGACGCGGTGCCGTTCGGGATGCGCAGCGCGCACGCCATCTCCGCCACGAGGCCCTGCTGCGCGGCGAAGGTAGCATCCCAATCGTGCTCATGGCCCGGCCCGGACAGGGGGCGGCCGGTTTCGGCGGTGTTGGTGGTGTAGTCCCACGCTTCGGTGAGAACCTCAGCCTTGCTCGCCTGGGCCCAGGCGATGATCTTCTCCAGGTAGAGCACCCGGTCGACGAACTGCGCCTGATGCCGCTGAAACGGACTTAAGACGCCGCCCGTGCTGCTGTCGGCCGGGTCGAATTGGTCCGGGTCAGCGGCGGCTGAATCTGATTGGTCAGCGGCAGCGGGATGAGCCCGGAGCTCGTCAGTGGCGCCCTCATCCGAGAGGAAATCCGGGAGGAAATTGGCCGCGAGATACTCAGCGTAGAGGATCTCCTCACGGAGCTCCCCATCGAACACATGCTCGGGCGGCACCGCAGCGAACACCTCGGTCAGGTCCAGGCCGATCGGAATCGGTGGACCGTCAATCAGCACCGGACGGTTAGCCATCGGGCTCACCGATTTCAGGTTGACGGGTTCCGGGCGGACCGGTACGGGGGCATCGTCCGGGGTGAATTCTTCGAGCCCCTCGGCGATCTCGACCCGCCAATCGGCCTGGCACTGCGCCCAGAACGCCTCGAACTCGGCGCGCTCCTCGGGAGTGGAAGGCGGGTAGCCGTGACAAGCGAAGAATGGATCGACGAGGCTCGGCTGGGGGGTGTCGCCGCTCTGGCTCATAGAACAAGTGTACCAAGCCCAACTCCAGAAGTCGAGCCATTCTCACATATTTTGGGATATCCGTGCGAAGCTGAATTCGCACGGACAGTCGCGTTTTCGGGACCGGCGAGTGTTCGCACAGCGGATGCCGCGGGCTCGGACTGCGAAGGCACAGCCCGCACCCGCACGTGAGATAGTGCGGCTTGATGCCACATCACTCATGCCCTCGTCGCCGGATGGAAGCGACTGGGAGGCTTTGCTCAGGTGCGGCTGGGCACAATGGAAACCCAGCCAAACCGAAAGGCCCCCAATGAGCAACCTCCAGCGCATTCTGAGCATGGCATCCAAGGCCCTTGATAAGAAGGGACAGCCGTCCTCCGCTGGGTCTGGCAAGACGGATTGGCGCGAGATGGTGCGCACCGCAGCCGACAAGGTCACCGGAGACAGCAGGCCCACGGCGAACAACGTGCAGAGAAGTGCCACTCCCGTCGTAGCTGCGAAAGCGGCGCCGGCGGTGAGCGCCGAAGACCGCGCGGCCATCGCCCGTTACGACTACCTGCTGCAGACCGCGCAGCCCCAGCAGCTTGAGCAGGTTCACCGCGATGCCTTCGCGCGCCTCACGCCGGTGCAACGCGACGAGGTCAACGCTCAGCTGCGCACAGAGCTGCCGGCCAACGAATATCCGGCATCGACCAGCCCGGAGGACCTGGCCCGGTCGGCCACCCGCGGCGAAGCCCAGAACCCCGGCTTCCTGAAGAAGCTGTTTGCCCGGTCGTCCGGCCGAGGAGCCGGCGGCGCACTTGCCGGAGCGGGTGTCGCCGCGCTCGGGCTCGGTGCCGGCGGGCTACTCGCCGCTGTCGCCGGTGGCGCAGTTCTCAGCAATGTGGCCGGGCCCCTCCTGGAACAGGCGGCCGGCCTCGGCGTCGATTTCGAGAGCCTCGCCGGCGGTCTCGAGGGAATCACCCAGGGCGTCGCCGACGGCGCCGACGAGTATGCGACCGGATTGGGCGAGCAGGTGAAAGAACTCGGCGCGAACTTCGAGATCCCCGGCCTCTCTGCTCTCGGCAACCTGTTTGGCCGTAACTAGAGAGTTCCGACAAAGCTGGCAGCCCGCCTCGGCTCCGCCGGAGTCTCTGTCGCCACCGGCGTGCGGGCGCCCGCGCTACGCTGACGTGTGCAACTTTCCCTATGGCTGGCCCTCGTCGGCGCCGGCGTGCTGATCAGCTTCACCCCGGGCGCGGGAGCGATCAACACCATGAACAACTCGCTGACCAGCGGGTTTCGTCGCTCGATCTGGGGAATCCTCGGGCAGCAGGCGGCACTCGTGGTGCACGTGGCTGTGGTGGCGCTCGGCGTGGGCGTGCTCGTGGCCAATTCTCCCGTGCTGTTCAATGTGATTCGGTATGCGGGGGCGGCCTACCTGGTGTTTCTGGGCATCCGTCTGTTGGTGCAGAAGCCTGATCCGACGCGGGATTTGGCTGCACCGCGCACGCGCGAACCGGCCGGGTCGATGTTTCGCCGCGGTCTGTGGGTGAACCTGCTGAACCCCAAGGCGCTCGTGTTCTTTCTCGCGTTCATGCCGCAGTTCATTCAGCCCGAGCAGCCGCTGCTGCCGCAGTACCTTGTGCTGACGGTCACCGTGGTGCTGATCGACGTGATCGTGATGTGGCTGTTCTTCGCGGTGGCGGCGAAGTCGTTTCAGCGCTTCACGAACACCGCTCGTGGTCAGCTAATTCTCAACCGCACGTTCGGCGTGCTGTTCGTGGCCGTCGCGCTGCTGCTGGCGCTGGTGCATTGAGATGCCGGCATCCGCTTCTGAACGGATGCTCGATACGCTTGCTTGATGAGTACCACCGAAACACGACCACCGCGTCCGACCGTACTAGCGGGGATCGTGGGCTTCGCAGTCGTTATGCTGTATGCAATTGCCGGGGCGCTGCAGATTCTGGTGTGGAATCCGCTCGCGGCGGTGCCGGGCGCAACGCTCGGGCAGATTCGTGCCGACATGGCCCTCGCCGGTGAAAGCCTCAGCGCAAACGGAGTCGTCACCTGGGCTGGCATCGGGCTGCTGCTGGCCGGGGTGATCCTGCTGGTCGCGACCATGCGCCGCACCAGTCGGGTGTGGCCGGTCATCGCGGCCTATCTCGTGCTGCTGGTGTTTGCTGCTCCCGGACATTTCTTCGTCTCGTTCGGCCCCGGTATGTCGCTCGCCGACACGTTCCTGATTTCGGGTGCCGATCACACCCCGTGGGGCATGGTCTTGTACCTGGTGAGTGCGGCTGCCCTGCTTGCCCTGATCGTGGTGATCATTCGGGCCGCTCGCGCGGTCTCGGCCGGCGCAGAATAGACGAATGACCGACGCCGGCGACTTCGTAGATCGCACGCTGCAGTACGAAGCGACCTGGGAGCGGGCAGCCGAGTGGCAGGCGCAGCTGGGCGCCGAGCTCGAGGTCTACGGCGCCTCGGTGGGCGCCGTGCGTGGCACCATCCGCGACCTGGCCCGTCGACATAAGAGCATGACCCACGACGAGGTGACCGCGCTCAGTTCCGAGCTGTGGAGCGTTCCGGTCTTTGAGCGCCGCCTCGCCGCGATCGTGCTGCTGCAGGCGAACGTGACCCGGCTCGACAACAACGACCTCACCCGCATCGAAGGGTTTCTGCGCGGTGCGGCTGTGCCCGAGCTCGCGGATCCGCTCACGGTCGACGTGGTGCTGCCGCTCGTGCAGCGACTGACCGGCGCGAATCGCGCCAGAGCGGATGGAGCGCTGGCGCGGTGGGCGCGAGACGGCGACCCCTGGCTGCTCCGCGCTGCACGCGGTGTGCACGCACGGATCGCGAGCGAGTAGCGGGGCGAGCGGCGGCATCCGCCGTGAGGGCGTCGCGTAGGCTGCGGGCATGCGCGCAATCATCGTGAACTCTCCCGGCGGGCCCGAAGCCCTGACCATGCAAACCGTGCCCGACCTCGAGGTCGGCGCCCACGACATTCGGGTGGAGGTGGCCGCAGCGGGCATCAACCGCGCCGACATCATGCAACGCGAGGGCCGCTACCCGTCACCTCCCGGCGCCCCGGAATGGCCGGGGCTCGAGGTGTCGGGCGTGGTCACCGAGGTAGGCGATGACGTGACCCGCTTCGGCGTGGGCGACCGGGTCTGCTCGCTGCTTCCCGGCGGTGGGTATGCCACCGAAGTGGTGGTGCACGAAGGCCTGGCGCTGCTGGTGCCGCTCTCGATGGACCTCGTAGACGCCGCCGCCCTGCCCGAAGCCCTAGCCACGGTGTGGTCTAACGTGTTCATGAGCGCCGAACTCGCGCCCGGCGAGACCCTGCTCGTGCACGGTGGCGGCAGCGGAATCGGCACCACCGCCATTCAGTTGGCCCGCCTCCTGGATGCCCGCGTGGCCGTGACGGCCGGCTCCGCCGAGAAGCTCGCCATGTGCGCCAGCCTCGGGGCCGAGACGCTCATCAACTATCGCGAGCAGGACTTTGTGACCGAGATCAAGGCCGCTACCGATGGGCGCGGTGCCAACGTGATTCTCGACATCATGGGCGGCGCCTACGCGGCGCGCAACATCGAGGCGGTCGCGATCAACGGTCGCATCATGGTGATTGCCAACCAGAGCAACGAACCGGCCACCTTCGATCCGGCCCGCCTCATGCAAAAACGTGCACGCTACTGGGCCACCACGCTGCGTGCTCGCTCCCTCGCCGAGAGAATCGATATCGTGCGCGCTCTCGAATCGGCGATCTGGCCGTGGATAGCGTCGGGCGAGTTTCGCCCGGTGATCGACGGGAGATTCTCTTTCGAGAACGCAGCGGATGCCCATAGCCGGCTGGAATCATCCGCTCACGTCGGCAAGATCGTGCTGGTGCCCTGACCGAGCACGACACGGGTCACAAACGGTGCGACCGCCGCACACTGCCGTGGGTTATTCGGTCAGTGCAAGTTGCACAGCCAAGTCGCCGAGTTCGCGGGCCTGCTCGCTCGCATGGCGCTAGAGCCGGGGGCGCCCGGCCCAGCGTTCGGCCTTGAGGGCCAGATGCAGCTCAAGGCGAGCCTGACCGCCCAGCGGATCGACGCCGATGAGCGAACGGATGCGTCCGAGCCGGTTGTAAATACTCGTGCGGTGCAGGTGCAACTGCTCGGCGACCTCGGCCACCGAACCGTCCTTGTCGTACATCAGCTCGAGTACCGGCAGCAGCTCCCCGTTGGGGTCGAGTTCGCGCAGCTCGGTGTAGAGGGTCGACTCCCCCGGCGACACGTCCCGCCCCTCAACCGCCAGGAACTGGTACACCCCGATGGCGCGAAACGACACCAGAGCCCCCAACTGGGCGTCCACCCACGCTGCCTGCACGGCGCTACGCGCCTCGGCGTAGGCTCCGGGCAGCCGGCGCAGGTCGGCAAAGGGCTCGCTCAGGCCGAGCAGGGCCGGCGCGGCCGGCTGCCCACCGCGGCGCGAAACTTCCAGCCCGAACCGACGCAGAATCTCGGACTCGTCGATGCAGTCGATCACGTCTTGCAGGAGCAAAACAGCGTGCGTTTCGGTGCCTGCGGAGAACAGCACTGTGTTGATTCCGAGCGTGGCATACAGGGCAGAGAGCCGCTGCAGCAGGTTGCTCTCGGCGGAAGTGCGCCGGGCGTTGTTGCCCCGGTCGAGCAGGGTGGCCAGTCGCCACGGCCCGCGCCCGTGCACTCCCGGCCAGCCGCCCACGGACACGACGGCGTCGCGGTCGCCGAAGCAGGCGGCGAGAAATTGCGCCTCGCGGGCACGACGGCCATCGGAATCCGCGCTCGTGCCATTGAGCAGCATCTCGGCGAGTACGTCCAGCTCGGGGCGAATGATCCGCAGTTCCTGCACGATGGAATCGGGTTCGAGTTCGTCATCCTGCTGCAGCACCCAGAGATACCCCACTCGGAATCCCCGGGCAAGCAGCGGCACGCACACCCGGCCCAACATGCCGAGCTCGGCATTCGCCGGAACCGGAACAGGCTTGACGGCCCTGGCGATGCCGTGGCTGAGCTGCCAGACGCTGACATCGGGCGGAACGAGCTTGCTCAGCAGAAAGTTCGTGCGCACGCGGTCGGCCGTAGCCTGATGCGCGCTGTACGCGAGCAGGCCGCCGTCGAGGTCTTCCAGGGAGAGGGCGCGGCCAAGGCGCGCGGCGATGAAGGCCACCGCCCGGTCGATATCGGCCGCGTTCATGGGTTTAATCTTACGCAAGCGTGTGAACGCCAGGCGACAATCGACGCGGCGTGGCGCTACAGATGTCGAACCAGGCCCGCCCGAGGCTCGGGCCATGCGGCGCATCTCCGGGAATAAAACTCCCGGACAAGTGCTAATTCCGGGGCGGTGAGACGTGCGGGGGCCAGCCCACGGCATCCGCTATCAGCAGGGCCCTGCCGCGACAGCCCTCAAAACGCGGGCTTATCGTTTCTATGCTGACCAAAGTCGATCGGCGACGCGCCCTGAAGAAGTAGGAGTTCCCCATGATCATTGGTGTTCCGACCGAAGTGAAGAACAACGAATACCGTGTGGCGATCACCGCCGCCGGAGTCCACGAAGCCAAGCTGCACGGCCACACCGTGCTCGTGCAGGCCGGAGCCGGAATCGCCTCCGGGTTCTCCGACGCCGATTACGCGGCCGCCGGCGCCGCGATCGTCGAAACCGCCTTCGAGGTGTGGGCGAGCGCCGACATGATCCTCAAGGTGAAAGAGCCGATCACCGCCGAGTACGTGCATTTTCGTCAGGGCCTGATTCTCTTCACCTATCTGCACCTGGCCGCTGAGCCCGAACTCGCCACCGCCCTGCTTGAGGCCGGCGTCACCGCCATCGCCTACGAGACCGTGCAGAAAGCCGATCGCTCGCTGCCGTTACTCGCCCCGATGAGCGAGGTCGCCGGGCGCCTCGCCGTTCAGGTCGGCTCCGCGTCGATGACCCGCCCCGGCGGCGGCCCCGGAATTCTGATGGGCGGCGTACCCGGAGTACGTGCCGCCAAGGTGACCGTGATCGGCGCCGGTGTGGCCGGCTCCAACGCCGCCGCAATGGCCATCGGCATGGGCGCGGACGTCACGATTCTCGACATCAACATCGATCGCCTGCGCGAACTCGACGCCCAGTACGCCGGACGCCTCAAGACCATAGCCTCGAACGCCTACAACATCGACCAGTCGGTGACCGAGGCCGACCTCGTGATCGGCTCAGTGCTGATTCCGGGTGCCAAGGCCCCCAAGCTCGTCACCAACGAGCTCGTCTCCCGTATGAAGCCGGGCTCCGTGCTCGTCGACATCGCGGTTGACCAGGGCGGCTGCTTCGAAGGCACCCACGCCACCACGCACGAGAACCCCACCTTCGCCGTGCACGGCTCGATCTTCTACTGCGTGGCCAACATGCCCGGCGCCGTGCCGCAGACATCGACCCTCGCGCTGACCAACGTCACCCTGCCCTACGCCCTGTCGATCGCCGACCGTGGCGTGCGAGCAGCGTTCGAGCGTGACGCCGCCCTCGCTGGCGGGCTCAACATCGCCGCGGGCAAGATCGCGAACCGTTCGGTCAGCGTTGCTCTCAACCTGCCGCTCGCGGACTGGACCGACCTCGTGACAGAGGCCGAGCTCACCCTCGTGTAGTCGTTGGTAACGGATGCCGGGGTCGGCCGATTTCACCGGCCCCCGGCATTCCTTACCGTGTTCTCCCCGTGCCAATCGCCTGGACTACAAGGAAGTATCTCCGATGTCGCAATTGAAACCCAGCACTCGATCCGCGCCCAGCGCGCAGCCGCACCTGGCACGCTCACTGTCGAATCGTCATATCCAGCTCATCGCCATCGGCGGGGCGATCGGAACGGGCCTGTTCATGGGATCCGGCAAGACCATCTCGCTGGCAGGACCGTCGGTGATCTTCGTCTACATGATCATCGGCTTCATGCTGTTCTTCGTGATGCGGGCCATGGGCGAGTTGCTGCTCTCCAACCTCGAATACAAGTCGTTCAGCGACTTCGCCGGTGACCTGCTGGGGCCGTGGGCCGGCTTCTTCACGAGCTGGACGTATTGGCTCTGCTGGATCGTGACCGCCATCGCCGAGCTGATCGCGATCGCGCTGTATACGAGCTTCTGGTGGCCCGATCTGCCGCTGTGGATTCCGGCCCTCGGTGCCGTGTTGATTCTGCTTGGCTTCAACCTCACGAGCGTCAAGGCGTTCGGCGAGACCGAGTTCTGGTTCGCGCTGATCAAGATCGTCGCGATCGTCACGCTCATCATCGTGGGGCTCGTGATGGTGTTCACAAAGTTCCAGTCCCCCGGCGGCTCCCCGGCAAGCCTCACGAATCTGTGGAACGACGGCGGGATGTTTCCGACCGGTCCGATGGGGTTCATCGCCGGCTTCCAGCTCTCTGTGTTCGCGTTCCTCGGGGTCGAGCTCGTGGGCACGACGGCCGCTGAAGCGCAGCACCCGGAGAAGAACCTTCCCAAGGCCATCAACTCGATCCCCATTCGCATCATGCTGTTCTACGTGCTGGCCCTAATCGTGATCATGGCGGTCACTCCGTGGCGTGAGGTCACCGCCGATGTGAGCCCGTTCGTGGCGATGTTCGCCCTCGCGGGGCTCGGCGCGGCCGCAGCCGTGATCAATTTCGTCGTGCTCACGAGCGCGACATCCTCCGCGAATTCCGGGCTGTATTCCACATCGAGAATGCTCTTCGGGCTGTCGGTCGAGGGTACGGCACCGGGGCGTTTTCAACGCCTGAGCCGCCACCGGGTGCCGGCCAACGCGCTGTTGTTCTCCTGCATGTTTTTGCTCGTATCCGCTGTTCTGCTGTATGCGAGCTCGTCGATCATCGCCGTGTTCACCGTGGTGACGACCATGGCATCGGTACTGTTCATCTTCGTGTGGTCCATCATCGTGGTGAGCTACATCGTGTACCGCAAGCGTCGCCCGGCACTGCACGCGGCCTCCAAGTTCAAAATGCCCGGCGGCGTCTACATGTGTTATGTCCTGCTCGCGTTCTTCGTCTTCCTGATCTGGGCGCTCACCCAGAAGGCCGATACCCTGCAGGCGCTGCTCGTGACGCCGGTGTGGTTCATCGGGCTCGCCACGGTGTGGTTCATCATTCGCCGCCGCCCGGAACTGGCCGCCCACCACGAACTTCACCGGGCAAATGTGCAGGCCGATCGGGCCGCGGCACTCGCCTTCCGCCGCTGATATCCGTGACCGGCCGCCAGTAAGCCGCTTTCGGGCTCAGCGCCTTCAGCGCGTGTAGTGAGACTCCTGCAGCTCGTACACCGGGGTATTAAGCCCCTCCATGCGGGCTTTGATCTGCAGCGCAAGGTAGTTGGAGTAGTGCCGGCTCTGGTGCAGGTTGCCGCCGTGAATCCAGAGTTGAGGAACGTTCGTGGGCTTCCACATGTTGCGTAGTTCACCCTCCCACGGCCCCGGATCCTTTGGCGTGTCGGACCCGTATCCCCAGCAGCGCCCCACCTGGTCGGCGACCTCCGGTGAGACCAGATCGGCAAGCCATCCGTTCATAGAGCCATACCCGGTGGCATAAACGATGAGATCAGCATCGAGTTCGGCACCGTCGGCGAGCACCACCGACTCGGGCGTGATGCGGTCGACCTGCCCCGACTTCACCGCGACGCGACCGTCGATAAGCAGCTGCGAGGCTCCCACATCGATGTAATAGCCGGAGCCGCGTCGCAGGTATTTCAGGAACAGGCCCGAACCATCCGTGCCAAAGTCGAGGTCGAAGCCTGCGGCGGTGAGTTGGGAGTAGAACTCGGCGTCGCGCTGCGCCATCTGTTCGAACACCGGAATCTGCGCGGCGGGCAGGAGGCGGTAAGGCAACGACGCGAAGAGCAAGTCAGCCTTTTCGGTGGTCACCCCGTTGGCGAGCGCCTGCTCGGAGTAAAGCCCACCGAGTGCGAGCTCCATGAGCGAATCGCTGCGTGAAATGTGCGTCGACGAGCGCTGCACCATGGTGACGTCTGCTCCGTGCTCCCACAGGTCGGCGCAGATATCGTGGGCCGAGTTGTTCGACCCGATCACGACGGCCTTTTTGCCGGTGTAGTCACCGCCGCCGCCGTGCTGCGATGAGTGATGCTGCTCCCCTGCGAACGACTCCGCGCCGGCGAAGACCGGCGTATTCGGATACCCGGAGACGCCGAGTGCGAAGACCAGCTGCTTGGGTCTCAGGGTGACCGGTGTGCCGTCACGCACGACCTGTACCAGCCACTCCTGGGCGTCGTCGTCGAAAGTCGCTTTGGTGCATTCAGTGCTCGACCAATAGTTGAGTTCCATGATGCTGGTGTAGTGCTCGAGCCAGTCACCGATCTTGTCTTTCGAGGCAAAGACGGGCCAGTCCTCGGGAAACTTGAGGTATGGCAGGTGGTCGTACCAGACCGGGTCGTGCAAATGCAGGGATTTGTAGCGATTTCGCCAGGAGTCACCCGCCTTGGCGTTCTTCTCGATCACGATCGTGGGAACACCGAGCCGCTTCATGCGGGCTGCCAGGCCGATGCCGCCCTGGCCCCCGCCCACGATCACGCAATACGGCTGCTCCTCATAACCGAGCCGAGCCTCCTGGGCCGTCTTCTTCTCGAGCCACGAGGTGCGTCCTTTCGTGATTTCGTGCGACACGCCCTGCTCCCGGGTGCGCCCCTTCTTCTCCTCAAAACCCTTGAGCTCCTGCATCGTGGTGAGCAGGGTGTAGCACAATCCGTCGTTCAACCGGAGGTGGGCGTATCCGCGAGCACTACCGGTTTCGAACGTAACCCAGGCCTCCACGGCACTGGCTACACCGGTTGCCGGTTCGGCGAGCGCCCAGCTATGCGGATTTACCTGGTCGAGGGTGGCGGCGAGCATCCGTTCTATGTCGTCCTTACCCTCAAGGGTTTTCAAATTCCACGTGAACGAGATGAAATCCCGCCAGTAGCAGTCGTCAGCGAAGAGCGCGAGGGCGCCCTCGAGGTCACGGTGCTGCAGGGCGGTATCGAACCGGGCGAGCCAGTTCTCGACGATAGTAATTGGTGTATCGGGCATGTCACTCCTTTGTGAACCAGCGAAGAATCGGCCCATTGTCGGGCGCGACCTGTATGTTCAAGTACACGGCCGCAGGGGTTGCACAGGCGTTACACCTGGTCTCTGCTCGGCCTCATCGTCGTATCCAATGAGGGAGACAGCGCATGTCCACAGAGCCCAGCGGCGCGGTTCTCACTGCTGGCCTGCGTTTTTCTTCGCCCCGCAAATACGAGCGGATGCTCCGCGCTGCCCACGATCACACCCGCGACGGTGCACCACCGCCCGCGATCACCGGCGACGTGTGGAACTCCTGGCAGCGCTCACTCGCCGCCGGCATTGACCCCGACCGCCATCTGCCCCGGCACCTGCATGAGGTAGCGGATGCCGTGGCGCTCCGCCGCGGGCATGCGCTGCAGATGGTGATGCCGGCCCTCAGTGAGCTTCTCGCTGATGAGAGCTCTCCGGGTCAGCATCTGCTCGTGCTGGCCGATGCCCACGGTGAGGTTTTGTGGCGAGTCGGCAGCCGGGCGGCCTTGCGGCAGGCCGATCGGCTGGAGTTCGTGGAGGGGGCCGACTGGTCCGAGGCGGGTGTGGGCACGAACGCCATCAGTGAAGCTGTCCTCAGCGGCCGAGCGGCCCAGCTGTTCTCGGCGGAGCACCTCGTGCGCTCGCATCATGCCTGGGCGTGCACGGCCTCGCCGATCCGAGACCCGCAGACCGGAGTGGTGCTGGGGGTACTCACCGTGTCCGGGCCTCTCCAGACGGTCACGGCAGACAGCGTGCGCATGGTCAAGTGTGGGGTGCGCGTTGCCGAGGAGTTGTTGCGGACCGCACAACGGGTGAACGAGCGCACAACCAGAACCGTGGGTGCGGTCACGGTTAATCCGACAGCCGGGCACTCGTCTGCGGTCTCCCTCGACTTATTGGGTGAGCACCCGGCGGTTCTCACCGCCGACGGCCACCGGGTACTCCTCTCGCCGCGGCGCGCGGAAATTCTGGCCCTGTTGGAGTCGCGGGATCGCGGCTGGACGGCCGACGAACTCGCCTACTCCATTCACGGTGAGACCGGTTCTGCGGCAACCATCCGCATCGAAATGCACCGTATTCGGCAGGTTCTCGGCGATGCGCTGCAGTCAACGCCGTATCGCCTGGCCCCCGGCCTGCGCGGCACGTCTGACGCGGCGCGGGTCTTGCACCTGGTGCGCCAGGGACAGGTATCGGCAGCACTCGCCGCCTATACGGCCCCGTTCCTCTCCCGCTCAACCGCCCGGGCGATTGAACCGCTGCGGGCCGAGATCACGAGCGCGGTCGGGGCATCCGTTCGGGCCAGCGGAGATGCCGAGCTGCTGCGCCGGTGGTGCGCGACCGAGATGGGCAGCGATGATCGCGCCGCCGTACACGCCCTCGGGCTGCTAGCCGGCCAGGCCGATGCCGCCTATGTGTCGTCACTGGCTCGCCTCAGCCGCATCGACAGCGAGCTCGGCCTCTAACCGGGGCGCCTGCGCTGAGCGTTATGCCCGCAGGGGCCGCTCCGACCGGCGCGGCCCCTGCGTACCGCAGTTACGCTGGTTTGTCGGCCGGCTCGGCGGTCTTCGCGGTCTCGGCTGCGGCCAGGCGTGCTGCCCTGGCCTCGGCCTTTGCTGCCGCAGCGGCCGCCTTGACGTCGGCTTCGATAGCGTCGACGAAAGCGGTGTGCTTGGCGCCGGGCATCCAGCCCTTGTTGGTGACCTTGACCTGGAAGATGATCGCAGCGACGACCAACACCACGCCGATGAGCACGGTGAGCATCACGCCGATGGCGGTGTTGTCGCCGAGCAGGCTCACGCCGATGAGCGTGCCAAACCAGCCGAAGTCCGCGTCACCGAAGGTGCTGTTGGCGAAGCCGAAGTTGCCGAGTACGAGCAGCAGAATGGCCGGCAGGATGGTGATCAGGATTCCGTTGACGAAACCACCGACCATGGCACCGATACGACCACCGGTGGCGTTGCCGTAGACACCGGCGCCACCGCCAGTGAAGAAGTGCGGCACCATGCCGGGCAGAATCAGAGCGAGACCAAACACCGGTCCGAGCCAGATGGCCAGCACACCGAGGCTGATCAAGCCACCAGCGAAGGACGCCAGGAATCCGATGAGCACGGCGTTGGCCGCGAACGGAAAGACGATCGGAATGTCGAGCGCGGGGCGGGCACCAGGCACGACCTTTTCGGCGATGCCCTGGAACGCTGGGACGAGCTCGCCGAGGATGGTGCGCACACCGTAGAGGATGATGGCCACACCCACGCCGAACTGCAGCGCCTGGGCGAAGGCGGCCATGATGAACGCGCCGCCGTCGACGGAGCCGAAAATAGCGAGGGCATCCGCTCGGGGAAGCGCGATGAGGCCCCAGATGGCGAAGACCATGTAGATGGCGACCATCGAGACCGAGGTAGCCACCATGGAGTCGCGCAGAAAGCGCAGGTTCTGCGGAAAGTTGATGTGCTCGGTGCTCTTGCTGCGCTTGCCGACGGCCTGGCCGACGGCGCCGGCAGCGATGTAGCCGAGGGTTCCGAAGTGGCCGATGGCGATCGTGTCGTCGCCGGTGATGCGCTTGGTCCACGGCTGGGCGAAGGCCGGCATGACCACCATGATCACGCCGAGCAGGCCACCGCCAATGACGACGACGAGCCAGCTGAGCTCAGAACCGAAGCCGACCGAGAGCACGACCGCGAGCATCATGGCCATGAAGACCATGTGGTGCCCGGTGAGGAACACGTACTTGAGTGGGGTGAATCGTGCCAGAAGCAGCATGACGATGAATCCGACGACGAGCACGTAGGCGCTGGTCGCTCCGAATTCCTCGGCGGCGAGGGCTGTGATGACCTCGTTGGTCGGAATCACGCCCTGCGCGCCGGTGACCTTGAGAATCAGGTCGCCGAGCGGGGTGAGTGAAGCGACAACCACACCGGCACCGGCGCCGAGAATGAGAAAGCCGAGGGCTGCCTTGAGGCTGCCGCCGATGATGGTTCCGACCGGGCGGCGCAGGGCGATGAGCCCGACGGCCGTGATGATGCCCACCAGGTAGGCCGGCACATTCAAAATCTGCTGGCCGATGAAATCCAGAATGACTAAGAACCACTCCATGTCGGGGTGCTCCCTCTCTTACTCAGACGTGCGGTTGATGAAGCAGGATTATTCGAGTGCGTCGGTGAGTTTCTGGGTGATTTCTTCAAGGTCGAAGAAGTTGTCGATGACGATGACCTGGGCCTCGACGTCGCCGATCTCCTCGGCGAGCTCTTCGCTCGTGAGCACGATCTCAGCGTCACGCGCCATGCCGCGAGCCACGCCGATGTCAGCGGCCTCAACGTCGGCGTCGATGCCGAGTGTGCGCAGTACCTTCTCGGTGTTCATTTTCAAGAGAACGGATGTGCCGATCCCCATCCCGCAGACCGCGATGATCTTCATGAGAGTGCCTTTTCTGTGAGCAGTTGGGGGCTGGACATGATCGCGAGAACCTCGGCCGGCGAATCGGCCGCCTTGAGCGCGACGAGCAGGTCGGCGTTCATCAGCACCCCGGCGAGGGCCTGCATCATCTCGAGGTGGCCTTCGTGGTCGGGGGCGGCCAAGCCGATAACGAGCGACACCGGGTCGTTTTTCTTGTGGCCGAACTTCACTGGCTCGTCGAGGGTGACCCAGCTGAGACCGGCGCGCAGCACGGCGGGAGATGGGCGGGAGTGAGCGATGGCCAGGCCGGGCGCGATGACGATGTAGGGGCCGAGCTTGTCAACCGCAGCGATCATCTCGGCCGTGTAGTCGTCGGTCGTGACGCCACCGGCCACGAGCGCGTCGCCGGCCAGGGTGATCGCGGCCTGCCAGTCGGCGGCGACGACGTGGGTGCGAATGGAGGCCTGGTCGAGTTCGTCTGCGAGATTGACTGCCATGCCTGACTCCTTGGTTCTGGCCCTCAAACTGCAAGACCACGTCGTCTGCCCCAAAATGTTTGGTGCCGTGTCTCCGAGCCTAATGCGCATTCGGAACTTTCGTCTATAAGTGATCTAAAGTCGAGACGAAAGTCCTTAGCGCGTGAGGTGACTGATGCGGTCGGCCTCGAACAGGGCATCCTGCGCGATGAGCGAGGCACCGAGAACGCCGGCCTTGTTGCCGAGCCGGCTCGGCTCCACGGTGAGGCCGGTGCCGGAGAAGGCGCGCACGTGCGCGAGGAGGGCCTCGCGCAACGACGACAGGTAGGGGTCGCCGGCCTCGGCGAGCTGGCCGCCGATGACGATCATGGCGGGGTTCAGCAGCCCGGCGACATCGACGAGGGCGTTCCCGATCTCGGCGCCGGCGGCAGCGAGCAGCCGCACGGCATCGGGTGAGCCCATGCGCGACAAGGCAACGATGTCGCCGGTGGTGCGAATGCGGTAGCCGAGAGCGTTGAGCTCGCGGCGAATGGCGTAACCGCTCGCGACGGCCTCGAGGCAGCCGCGCTGCCCGCAGCTGCATAGCTCGTCGCCGTAGCGAAAGCTGTGGGAGAAGTCGCCGGCACCGCCGCGGGCACCGCGGTAGACCCGGCCGTCGAGCACGAGCGCGCAGCCGATGCCGAGGCCAACCTTGAGCACGGTGAGGTCCCGATGCTCCGGCCAGCCGAGCCGGGATTCCGCGACCGCCATGATGTTCACGTCACGGTCGACGGCGAAAATGGCGGTGTAGTCGGCCGAAAAATAGTCCTGCACGAGCACGTCGTTCCACTGCTCGTCGATCTGGGGGGCGGCGAGCCGGCCGGTCGCGGCATCCACTGGACCGGGAACGCCCACGCCGATCCCCCGCACGTCAGCGCGGGTCTTGCCGAGCTGGCGCAACAGGTAGTCGAACACCTGGTTGGCCCAGGTGAAGACGGTGTCCGGGCCTTCCCAGAGGCCGATATCAGCCTGATCTTCAATGAGAATCGTGGAGACCAGATCGGTCACCGCCACGCGGGTGTGCGAGCCGCCGATGTCGACGCTGAGCAGCAGGCCGGCGTCTGTGTTGATCGCGAAGCTTTCGGCGGGGCGGCCACCACGGGAATCACTCTGGCCGGCGACAATGATGATGCCGGCCGCGAGCAGTTCGTCGAGCCGGCGGGCGAGGGTGATGCGCGACCAGCCGAGCTCGTCGATCAGTGCCGGGCGAGTGGTCGCCCAGCCCGCGCGAATGAGATCGAGCACGACACCGGACCCGGTCGACATGGCGTGGGCCACCGCAGCTCCTTCGATTGACTTAAGTATATTTATATACCAATGTGTAAAGTATGACTGAGAATTCTCGTTCTGTCACCATCGATGCCGATGTTGATCGCTCCGCTGAAGCTCGGGCGGTTGCTGATGCACCGTTTGGGCGGTGGCCGGCGACGGCTGCCTGCAGGTCGCAAGACCAACGGCCAGGTCATTCAGGCGCTGACGCCAGCGCTGGCGCTCTGGGGCGGATCGGCCGACCTGAGCGGCTCCATCAACGTGACCGTTCCGGGCACGGCCGTTTCGGCGACCAACCCCGGCGGGGATTTCATTCATTTCGGTATTCGCGAGCACGCCATGGCCGCGATTCTCAAACGAGCGCTTGATGATGGGCAGCGGATTGCGGATCGGCGAGCAGACGGCCTGCACGATGCGGCTCCCCGTCGCGCGCTGCACCTCGGAGACCGTTGAGTAGTGCACGTCGCCTGACAGGAATGTCACGGTCTGCGGAGCCGGGCCGCGGCGGCCGTCGGCCACCTCGGTGGCCATCCGTGCCAGCTGGCGAAAACTGCGCTCAAACGCGGCCCAATGCTCCAGATCGACGAGCCGGCGCAGGCGCTCGCCCACCCGGGCCGCAGGCCTGCCCCACGCTCCTGTGGAGACTGCTTCATCCCACGATTCGAGGTGGTGAAGGCCGGGCGGCAGGAGAAAGGGCAGTGAGGTGCCGACCAGCAGGTGCCGAAAGCCGCCGCGCATCCGCTCGTCGAGCCGGGCGGTGAGATCGAGTTCGGTCTCACCGGTGTGGGCCGCGATCTCCCGCCAGATCTCGTCGGCGGCGCGTTCCGCCGGCGACATGTTGCCGAGATGCTGGTACACCCAGTAGGAGGCCAGCCCCGCCACGATGCGGCCGTGCCACCACGACGTCGCCTCCATGTCGCGCTTCCAGGCCAGGGACGTGTTCCAGTCGTCGCGAATGTCGTGGTCATCGAAGATCTTCCCCGCATATCATCACGGCGACCCTCAACGGAGTGAGCACGTCGATCAATATCGAAGTCATTCCGACCCCGCGCTGCCACTAGCCGGCGCACTCCTGGCTCTTCTGGCGGGCATGACTGCCGTCATCGCGCTGGCTCGGCGGGCATCCGCTTAGGCGAACCGCTTCCCGAAGCTGGGCCGGCGTGCAGAACTGCGGATGGATCACCAGAATCAGGCAAAATTTTCACTGCAGCACGTAGGTCTGGTCGAGATCTCCGCAGTTGTGAACGACGAGTCGACCACATCGGCCCGTTTAGACTCGGCGCATGCCCCGCCTTGTTGTCGTTCTGCCGCTTACGCCGCTCGAAACCGGAGCGAGCTTCTTCGTCGCCGCCTGGCCGCTGCACATCACCGTGCTCGCGCCTTTTGAAACGGATGCCTCCCCAGACGAGATCGCACGCGTCACCGCCGCCGCGCTGGCCGGATTCCCTGCTATCACCGTGGTCGCCGGGCAGGACGAGCTGTTTGGTCGGCACCATGACATTGCCGTGACGCTGATCGACGAGAACGCCGCGTTGATCAGGCTGCACGACCTGCTCGTCGCCGTGCTGCGGCTTCTCGCCACGTCTCCGGCCGAGCCGGCGTTTTCCGGGCCGGATTTTCGGGCGCACGTCACCGTGAAGTCGCAGGGTCGAGTGCACGCGGGCGACGCGCTCAGGCTGACCCAGATCGCGCTTGTGGACATGGTGCCGCGCGCGTCATCGAGCGGCCGCACGGTGCTCGCGACGCTCAAGCTCGGCAGCTGACCTGAACGGGCGGTCTGGCTCGCGGCCACTCCAGCGGCGAGTACGCTCGAAACCGTGCTGTCCCGCGATCTGATTCGTCTGTACCCCGAGCTCTACCACGTGGCCGCCGACGGCAGCTGGCCCGCCATCGAGCGGCACGGGCTGCTCAGTCCGGCCGTGCTCGTGACCCGCTGGGGCGTCAAGCAGGGTGCACCTCAGGCGGCAATTCTCGGCAAGCGACGAGGTGAGTCACGCGTGCTGGAGCATGCGGAATTCGGTCTCGCGGTCATCCGTCATCAGAAGGCCATTCATGAGCCGTCGCTCGAGGACGCCCTCGACGATATGACCCTCGCCGAATGGTACGCAGCCCTGAACGACCGGGTGTTCTTTCACCTGCAGCCGCGGCTGCTGCGCGACCTGCTGAACGCCCGCTCCTATCGGGACGACGCCCACACCTTGATCACCCTCAGCACCAAGAGTCTGGTCGCCGCGCACGAAAACGAGATCGAGCTGAGCGCGCTCAACTCCGGCTTCGCGCAGCGGCACAGCAAGGAGCCGCGGGGGCGCGACACCTTTCAGTCGATCGAGGACTACAAGCATCCGACCCGGTCGCACGCGGTGACCAAGGGGCAGGATATCGCCGAACTCGCCATACCGCGCGGGGTGCGCGACCTGCGCGACCACGTCGTACGCGTCGAGCGGATGCGCGAGGGCACGGTTCTCGAGCGCCTCGCCTAGCGCACCGCGAGATACTCGACGGCGGCGATCAGGGGTAAGGTGGCGACAGCCAGCACCGTCGCAGCAGCCGCACCGGCGAGCACCGCGAACGTGGTGCGTCGGGTGCGGGCTGCGGCAACCTGCTGTTCGAGTGCGGTGAATCGTGCGTGCAGGTGCGCCGGAGCGAGCGGCTGGGCCGCTGCGCGCCAGGTCGCCGGGTCGTCGATGGCGGCGGTGAGCGCGGCCTGCTGCTTGGCGCTGAACACCCGCGGGCGAGCCACAAGCCACCGGCGCAGGCGCGGAGAATCGATGACCGTCACGGCATCCGGCTTGCGAGCCAGCAGAATTTTGTGCGGATTGACCAGCACAATAACGGGCTGAACCACGGTCGCGGCCGGCAGCACAGCACCGAGCAGTGCGGTGATCTGGGCCGATTCAAACCGGGCATCGCGCAGGTACGGCATGGCGTGATCATTGATCGGAATCGAGCGCAACGCCCCGGTCAGGTCGCGATCCCAGTGCGTCTTGGAATTGATCGCGAAGATTCCACCCGGGCCCACGACGAGGTGGTCGACCCAGAACGCGGTATTGCGAATGGGCAGGGAATGGTAAACGCTGTAGCCCTCAGGGAGCCGACCGAGAATATCGCCGACGATCATCTCGGCCTGCGCGGCGCGCAACCAGCTGAGCTCGTTCGCGTCAAGCGGCGAGGCTCCCAGGGTGCGCGCGATCCGAGAACGTGCCGGCCGATCGGCGTGCTGGCGGAGCAGTTCTTCGACGACGGACTGCCCGGCAAACCCACCGGGAGTAGCCGGGACCAGGGTTGCGATGGGCATCACTGAAGCAGCCGGCTCGTGATCACGAGACGGTAGTCCAGGCCTAAGAGTTGTCATAGCCACGTTCACTTGCCTCACCACGGGTTCGCCCCCGTACTATCGTGCCATCGGCACCTGTCGATTCAGTGTTAACAATCGGCAGGGTCGCAACATTGGTTAGCAATTAATAAGTAATGCTCATTCGTGTTGCGGAGGCGACGGCCTCCCCCACTCAGCCGGGCAACGTCGGCTAACCTGAGAGCCACCCCACTGATTGGATTCACTCGTGTCACACCTGACCTTCAACGTCTGCGCGATCTCAGGGCTCGCGTTCAGCGGTCTGGCCGTTCTGTTGCTGCTGGCCAACTTGCTCTCGGGCAACCAGTTCGTCGACGTCATTCTGCCGGCGGCCGTGGTGTCGCTCGTGATCGGCGGCGCGTTCTCGGTGCGGGCCCGACTGCTCTCGGCCAAGGGTCACCGGCCAGCCAAACGTTAACGGGTCAGGCCGCCGCCAACTGCGCCCGCAGCGCCTCGACGACGAGGGCATGATCGTCGAGCTGTGGCAGCCCGGAGACGCCGACCACGCCCACCATCGACCCACGCACGAACAGCGGAAACGCTCCCCCGTGCGCCGCGAAACGCATGGGATCAAGTCGGGCATCAACGTCGAAGTCGACACCGCGGCTGCGAAATTCCACGCCGACGGCGAGCGATGAGTGCCCGTAGCGGCGCACGACGGCGAACTTGCGCTCCAGCCAGCCGTCATTATCAGCGGATGCTCCCGCCAGGCCCACCTGGAACACCCGCTGGTCACCCAGCACGATCGAGATCGCGACCGGCAACGCCTGGGCGGCGGCGATCGTGCGGAGGCGGGTGCCGAGCGCCCACGCATCGTCGTGACTGAACGCGTCGAACTGCAGGGTGCGTTCCTGGTCGAGCAGAATCTGCAGCTGGGCGAGGTCGTCGGTGTGCATCGAGGGTCCAATCCGGGGGCGTCATTGCCGTGCCACCGCGGTCGCCGGGTGGCTAGTCCCCCACGCTACCGGGCCGGGGCAGAATAGTCGGGCGACGACCCCAGGTGAGCGGGTTGTCGATCACGGCGGCGAGTTCCATGCGTTCGATCGGGCGCAACACCTGCGGGCGCGCGGCCAGCCAGTCGCCGAGCGTCGCCGCCCCGAGCACCGGCACTGGGGTCATTCTTCCCGAACGGCCGGTGACCCACATTACGCGGGCGCCCAGCAGCACCAGCGCCGGCTGCACCGCGGTGCGCAGCGGCAGCCGCCCGCGAATCAGCGTGGTGAGCTGATTCGCGTCGGCCTGTGCCGCCGCGAGATCCGGCGAGCGCCGCCCGGCCACGAGCACGCTCTGGCGATGCACCCAGGCAATCTGACCGTCGCAGAGCTGCGCGTGCAGGGCGAGAACCCCGCCGGGGCCGACCAGCAGGCGCATCGCGCTCGGGCCATCAGCATCGAGTGTGGGCAACGTGAATGCGGCCCAGTGTTCGGGCAGCGTCGCGAGCAGCCTGTCGACGGCGGATTCAACCCGCGCGCGAGCCAGCGCCAAGTCGGTTGGCGTCGCCGCGGGGCGGGACGCGCGGCCGAGCAGCCAGGTTGGGCCGGTTGATATTCGAGGCGCTCCGGTGCGCGTCGATTCGGGCAGTACCGGGGGCGTCGACAGACGCCGCCGCGTGGAGAGTATGTGAGTCATCGGGCTCCTCACCGGGTTCTATATCTTGCCAGTGCCGCCCCCGCCGCAAGACCCCCAGAATGGGTGACTTTTCACCAAGCGGATGCCGCCACGTCTCGAGGCGACCGGGTCGCACCACGTATATTCGAAGGGTCGTGCCGCGCGGCCAGAAGGAGCCCCATGACCGTTCGACGCCCGACCCGATCGTTCCTGCTAATTGGGTTGATCGTGGGGGTGCTCGCGGCGATCCTGGTGGGAACGTCGGTGGCGGGGTCATCCGTTTCGTCGAATCTGGCCGACCCAACCAGCAGCGGGGCACCGACGGCGACCGTCGAGCCCAGGCCGACGGTAACGGCAACAACCGCGCCGCCGCCCGGGCCCGACACCGCGGCCTTGGCCGTGCTGGCGACCCTGCCGGTGAAGGGGCGCGCGCCCAAGACCGGCTACGACCGTGAGGGAAGCTTCGGTTCGGCCTGGCAGGACCTGGACCAAAACGGATGCGACACCCGAAACGATATCCTGGCCCGCGACCTGACCGTGCTCGTAGTGGCCACTGATTGTGAGGTGCAGAGCGGGGTCCTGCTCGGTCCGTACACCGGACTGAGCATCGACTTCGTGCGCGGCCAGACGACCTCGTCGCTCGTGCAGATCGACCACGTCGTCGCTCTGTCAAACGCCTGGCAGACCGGAGCGCAGCAGCTGTCGCAGGAGCAGCGGGTGGCGCTGGCCAACGATCCGCTCAACCTGCTCGCCGTCGACGGCGTCATCAATTCGCGCAAGGGGGATGGCGACACGGCCACCTGGCTGCCGCCGCTGAAAAGCTATCGGTGTGCCTATGTGGCTCGGCAGATTTCGGTGAAGGCGACCTATGCGCTGTGGGTGACGACGGCTGAACACGATGCGATGACGCGCATCCTGTCGGACTGCCCGAACGAGGTCGCGACGGCCACCGACCCCGTCGTCGCACCGGCGCCGGCCCCGGTGGCCGACCCGCCGAGTGACGTCTTCTTTCAGAACTGCACCGCCGCGCGGGAGGCCGGCGCGGCCCCGGTGCACGTTGGCGAGCCCGGCTACGGCCGCCATCTCGACCGCGACGGCGACGGAACCGGCTGCGAATAGGCCGAGTCTGCTCAGTCGGCGCGCGGCAGCGTCAATGCGAAACGAGCACCGGGCAGCGCGCCAGGGGTGGCGATCGGGCCCAGGCACTCGAGGGTTCCGCCGTGCGCCCTGGCGAGAGCTCGGGCAATCGACAGACCGAGGCCGGAACCACCGCGGTTACTCGCCCGCGACGGGTCGAGGCGCACAAAACGTTCGAAGATGCGCTCGCGGTCGGCCTCGGGCACACCGGCTCCAGAGTCGCTGACCGTCAGCTGCACCGCGCCGTCACCAACGGCCAGATCGGTGCGGATGATGCCGCCCACCGCGGTCGCGTTGCGCGCGTTCCCGAGCAGGTTGGTCGCAATCTGCGCCAGTCGCTGCGCGTCACCGCTCACCCAGATTCCGGGATCGACCGCGAGGTCGAACTCGCGGCTGGCGCCCAGCATCCGCTGCTCGGCCACGACACCACTGACGAGTTCCGACAGGTCGACCCGCTCGAAGGCCGTTCCCTGGTCGCCCTGGTCGAGCCGGGTCATCAGCAGCAGGTCGTCGACCAGTCGGGCGGCCCGCTGGGTCTGCTGGATCATGCCGACGGTGAGGCTCTCCCGTTCGGCGCGAGGCGGATTGTCGCGCAGCAGGGTTTCCGCGCTGGCCTGCAGGCCGGCGACGGGGGTGCGCAGTTCGTGCGAGACGTCGGCGAGCAGCTGGCGCATCCGCTCTTCGGCGGCGGCTGCCACCTGCGCGGCCTCGCGGGCCGTCGCTTCGGCGGCCTGCGCATCGGCCACGGCCTCACGCGACGTATTCTCGGCGGTTTCGAGTGCCTGCAACATGTCGTCGATGGCGCCGGCGGTGCGCCCGATTTCGGTGCGCGGATTGCTCGGACGCAGCCTCCCGCCGCGACCACCCTGGGTGATGGCGAGCGCGAGCGCGGTCATGCGAGTGAGTGGACGCAGCGCGACTCCGACCACACCGGTCAGCAACAGCCCGGTCACGACGATGGTGAGCAGGCCAGCCACGACCTCGATCGTGCGCAGCTGCACCAGCACCGCGTCGATGCCGGCCTCACTCGAGCTGAGGGTGAGGGTTCCGCCGGCGACCGTCTGGGTGACCGAGAGGCGGTCGCCGCTCTGCGTGACGACGGCGCCCGGCACCGATTCGGCGTGCGGCGGCGCGCCAGGGCCACGGTCGGCGCCGGGAGTGGGGTCGGCCCGCCCGTAGACCGTGTCGCCGCCGACCGAGTAGGTCACGGTGACGTCGTCGCCGGTGAGCCGGTTCGCCAGGCTCTGCGCCTCCAGGCCCTGCTCGGCCAGAATCTGCGCGTACCCGGCCCGGTCGATCAGCCGCTGCTGCAGGTCGGCGCGCAGCTGACCGCCGAGCACGAGGTTGATCAGAATACCGACCGTCACCAGCACAATCGTGAGCATCGCCAGAACTGCGGCGACGACTCGCAGTCGCAGTGAGGTGGTGCGCATCGGGCGTACTTTCGTAGAAGGGAAACGGATGCCGCGTGCGCGGCGAGCGGACGGCATCCGCTGGTATCGGTGCCGGTCAGGCGGTGAGGCGGTAGCCGATCCCCCGCACGGTGTGGATGAGGCGCGGACCGTTGGCGTCGAGTTTTCGGCGGAGGGTGCTCACGTAGGCCTCGACCAGGTTGGGGTCGTAATCGTCGTAACCCCAGACCTGGGTGAGGATCTGGGTCTTGGAGAGGGTTCGTCCGCGGTTGTGGGCGAGGTAGGTGAGCAGGCGGCGCTCCGTGGCGGTCAGGTCGACCAGCACACCCGCTCGTGTGGCGGTCGCGGCCTCTTCGTCAATGACGAGGTCGCCGACCTGCATGGTCGGGGAGACCAGGCGTCCGGTGCGGCGGAGCACGGCGGTCACCCGTGCCACGAGCTCGGCCAGTACGAAGGGCTTCATGATGTAGTCGTCGGCGCCGGCCTGAAACGCGGCAAGCCGATCGTCGACCGCGTCGCGCGCGGTCACGAAGAGCACGGGTGTGTTGCCGGCAGCCCGCAGCCGCTGGGCCAGGTGCAGCCCATTCTCGCCGGGCAGCATAATGTCGAGCACCGCTGCATCGGGCCGGAATCTGGCGATGCGCTCGGCGAAGTTCTCACCGTCGGGCGCGGTATCGACGACAAAACCGGCCTGAACGAGCGCCTGGCCGATCGTACTGCGCAGCGTCTCCTCGTCTTCGACGACGAGAACGCGGGCAGGTTCGGTGGGCACGCTCTAACAGTGCGGGGCCAAGCTGAGCGTTTGCTATGCGCCTGCTGACCGTTTGGCGACCCCCGGCAAGATTCAGTTCGTCTTCAGATTCGCCCCCGAGGCTGAAAAAGAGAGAAGCCCCGAGTGGGCACCCACTAGCTCACGCGTAGGAGACATTATGACCCGCACCAACGATTCCCAGCCCACCGACCCGAACGACCCGAACCCGTCGTCCATCGCCTCGGAGGGTTCAACGCCCGAAACAGCTGCGGCCGCACAGGACGAAACGGCCGCGACCGAAGCCGTCGACTCGCAGTCGAGCCTGCCCTATGACGCTCAGGCCACCCTGCCGTTTGAATCGAACGCGACGGTTCCGCTGCACGATGTGCCGAACGCCGGGCAGCCGCTGGCCAGCGAGGCGCACGCGACCGTTCCGTTCGCGGCCGCCGCGAACGGCTACGCCACGCCGAACGCGCCGTACGCCCCGGCCGCCCCGAAGAAGAAAACGGGAGACTCCTGGTACCGCAAGCCCGTTCTCATCGGAAGCGTCGCCGCGGCTGCGCTGCTCCTCGTTGGCGCCGGGATCGGTTTCGGCATTGGCACCAGCGTGGGTTCGAACACCGAATTGGCCTCGAATAACTCCAGCATCTCCAACGGTCCCGGCGCCGAAGCCGATGGCGACTCGGCCACGGAGCCCGGAGCGGGCCGCCCCGGCGGCGAGGACGGTCCCGGACGCGGCCCGGCCCAGGGCGGCCCGCAGGGAACCAATGACGGCACCGCACCCGTCGCACCGACCCCGCCGACGGATGCCCCGACCGCACCGACCTCCTAACCAGCACGAGCAGAAGCCGCTCGAAGCCGTGCATTGCGCGGCGCCGAGCGGCTTCTGCCGTACCGCGCCGCGCGGGTTAGAGCGCGCTGACGAGCCGCGGCAACGTCAGCAGCATTTCCAGGGCCCCGAGCGTCGTGAGAACCATTCCGAGCGGCAACCACAGCAGGCGGGTACGACGCGCCCGCGCCACTTTTGACTCAAGCTCGCCGAAGCGCTGCAGAATCTCAGCCGGTTCCAACGCTACGAGGGCCTGCCAGAGCGCGGGGTTCTCGACGAACCCGGCAATTTCCAACCGATCGAGGGGGGCAAGCACCGGAGGGAGCCCCTGCAGCCAGGCGCACAGATCGGCCGCCTCGATCACCTTTACCCGCGACGGTTGGGCCTTCACCGTCACGCTCTTGGTATCGACGAGCACGACCACTCCGTGCACCGACGCGGCGCGCGGCATCCGCTCGGACAGCAGAGTGGTGAGGCTGACCGCCTCGAATTCGGCCTCCCTTATATAGGGAATCTTGCGGGCACCGACCAGCACACTGCGCCCGGCGACCAGTACCGACTTGCGCGCCTGACGGTCGGAGTGCAGGGCAAATACCCCGCCCGGCCCGATCACGAGGTGATCGACGTCGGCGCCGCGCTCACCCACCGGCAGGGAGTGGAAGACGATCCATTCCCGGGGCAGTTCGGCCAGAGCCAGCCCCACGGCAATTTCAGCGCGAGCGGCGTCGAAGCAGCGCGCGCTGTCCGCGCCGAGCGGCGACCGACCGACCAGGCGTTGCACCGGGCTGCGGGGCGCAACCAGGTGTTGCTCCAGCAGGAGCACTTCTATGATCGACTGCGCAGGGCAACGCTGTCTCATTATGGAAGCATCGATGGTCACGGTTCTCCTCTCCGGGTTTTTGAACTTAGCCGTCGGACGGCCAGCCCCAGCAGCCCCCGATCGGGAGCTTGCGCGCGGGTCAGATGCCTGATTTATCGCACGAGGACGACTTTGTTCACCCCAGTACGGGGGCGGCATCGGCTCGGCTGGACTTTTACCGAATGAGTTGTGTCACGATGACATTGCCCGGTTGTTCGACAGCAACCCCACGGCACGACCAGCCCGGCATGTTGCCGTTGGTCGTAGAAATGACCGGGGGAAATTCATGATCGACAATGATCTGTCGCGCGCGGTCACCAATACGCAGGCCGCGGCGACGGCCGCCGTCGCCGCATTCAATGCCAGTACCTCCCCGGAACAGCCGGAGGGACTCCAAACTCCGTTTACAACGACTGCTCGGGCGACCGCAGCGGCTTCGGCAACGTCCTATGCCACCTGGCAAGGTGTCAGTGAGCAACGCCACATCAACTATCGGTTGTGGGTGCAATCACCAGACGGTCAGAGATACTGCGATTGGGCCCCGCGGGCGTCCCTGCTGAGCCAGGCTATCGCAGCTCGCGACGAGGCCATCCTGGCCGCCTGGCGGTTTGATGCCAGCCAAGTTATCTCGCCGGCAGAGCAGGAGGCCTTCGCCGCCAGCCAGGCCGGCACAACCACGCTCCGGTCGAAGCGCTCGCGATCCATTCGTCGAGGCGGAATTGCCCTCATGTTGCTGTCGCCCGTGGTCTGGGTCTTCGCCTACTTCTTTGTTCTGCTCACCGGCGGTGAAGTCAGCATGCAGGCTATTCTGCCCGTCGCCTGGCTCCTGCTCGGTGCCGGAGTGGTCTTCGCCGGAGCACGAATGGCTCGCCCGCTACCCACCGACGACTCCGATCTAACAGCCGGATTCGCTAACCGGGTGGCCCTGCTCGGGTTCGATCCCCTCACCGACCCGGCCCGGCTGCCACGGTTGTGGACCGAGGATCCGAAGGTGGGCGAGCGCCTCGACCAGTTCATGCGCGACTCCTACACGAATTTTCCGACGCCGAGCGAACTGCCGGCTCTGCGCATTCCCGACGTACGATCGGGGCGCACCGAGGCGTCGATCCAGGTGCGGGCCGTTCTCGATCAGTTTGCCGCAACGGATGCGTTGAATCGCCTCTGACCGATCGGTCGCTCTCTCAACCAGTGAATTACCTGAGCGTGCGCGCGACCATTAGGGGACGTATATTCCTTCGAATATGCTGAAGCTAAGCAACTTAGGCATGGCCTTTTCGGTCCCCCTTCGCCTGGGGGCACCGACGTAAGGCACCTGTACCATGAACAAGAAGAATATTCTCATCGCCAGCGCCATCGGTGTCGTACTCGTGTTGGGCGGCGCCGGTATCGCCCTGGCCCTCAGCGATATCGGCGATAACGATGGGCCCCTCTCCGGCGAGACGCTCGATCGTGCCAGCAACGCAGCCCTGGCCGAAGTTGGCCGCGGCACCGTGACGAGCGCGGAGCGCAACGATGACGGCGGCAGCGCCTACGACCTCGAGGTGCGCCTCGAGAACGGCACCACGGTCGACGTGGAACTCAACGACGCCTTCGACGTGGTCTGGGTCGGCGACTTCGACAATGACAACTCGAACAACTCGTCGAACAACAGCTCGTCGGCACCGAGCGCGGCGACCGACACGAGCGCCGCCGACCAGGCTGCCAGCGAGCGCGCGAGCGCCGAAGCCGCAGCCCTCGCTGCGATCGGCAGCGGGCGCGTGACCGACTTCGACCGGGACGACGACTGGGACCACGTCTACGAGGTTGAGGTCACCCTCGACAACGGCAGCGACCGCGACGTCGAGCTCGACGCCAACTTCGTCGTCGTGCGCATCGACGACGTTCAGCAGTAACAGCCGCACTCGATCAACGGTTAGCGTTCGACCAGAATCCCGTCTTCGTCGCAGTAGACGGTGCGCCCGGGCGTGAAGGTCACACCGGCGAACTCGACCACGGTATCCGCTGTGCCCGAGCCGGTCTTGGAACTCTTGCGCGGATTGCTGCCGAGGGCTTTCACGCCGAGGTCGAGGGCGCCGATGGCGACCCGGTCACGCACCGCGCCGTTGATGATGGCGCCGGACCAGCCGTTCGCGACCGCAAGGTCGGCGATCAAGTCACCCATGAGGGCCGAGTTGAGGGAGCCGCCGCCATCGATGACGAGCACGGCACCGTCACCGGGCGTGGACAGGATGGACTTGAGCAGGGCGTTGTCTTCGAAGCAGGTGACCGTGCGGATCGGGCCGCTGAAGCGGGCTCGCCCGCCGATTGTCTGAAACTGCAGGGGTACGGATTGCAGCTCGTCGCCACGCTCGTCGTACAAATCGGCGGTCAATACGGTCATTGTTCCTCCAGGGTTTCGTTGCTTCCAGAGTAGGCCCGGGCGGGCGGCCTACATGACGCTGTCGAGGAAGGCCTGGGTGCGCGGGTTCTGTGGATTGTCGAGCACCCTGGCCGGAGGGCCGCTCTCCACAACGATTCCGGCGTCTATGAAGACGACCTCGTCGGCGGCGCCGCGGGCGAAGCCGATCTCGTGGGTGACCACGACCATCGTCATGCCGTCGGCCGCGAGGGCGCGCATGACGTCGAGCACATCACCGACCAGTTCGGGGTCGAGGGCGCTGGTCGGCTCGTCGAACAAGAGCAGCTTCGGATCCATCGCGAGGGCGCGGGCGATCGCGACCCGCTGCTGCTGACCACCCGACAGCTGCGCGGGATAGGACTGTGCCAGATCGGCCAGGCCGACCCGGTCGAGCAGCTCCCGTCCACGGTCACGGGCAGCGGGCTTGGGCAACCCGCGCACTCCAATCGGTGCCGCCGTAATGTTCTCGAGGGCGGTCATGTGCGGAAACAGGTTGAAGCGTTGAAAGACCATGCCAATACCCCGGCGTTGTTTGGCGACCTCGCGGCGGTTCATCTCGAAGATGCGGCCGTGCCGAGCGGCGTAACCGACGAGTTCGCCGTCGACGGAGATGCGACCGCCGTCGATACGTTCCAGGTGGTTGATGCAGCGCAGAAACGTGCTCTTGCCCGAGCCCGACGGCCCGAGCAGACACATAACCTGACCGGCCGCAACGTCGAGGGAGATGCCCTTGAGCACCTCGACGCCGCCAAAGCTCTTACGCACTTTGCGGGCACTCAGCAGGGCCGGTGCCGCTGCGGTGCCGGCAGCGGATGCCGACGTGACAGTTACGCGCGTGGAGTCGGTCACGGGGCATCCGTTCTCTGGGTGCGAAGTAGCGCCCAGACCCGGGCGAGCGGGGTCGGTGGCAGCGTGCGGGCGTTGCCGCGGCCGTAGTGGCGTTCCAGGTAGTACTGCGGAATCGACAGCACCGAGGTGAGCAGCAGATACCAGCAGCTGACCACGACGAGCAGTTCCACCTGGCGCAGGTTTTGCGAGGAGATCTGGGTGGCGACCGTGTAGACCTCGAGCACCGCGATGACCGAGAGCAGCGAGGTGTTCTTGAGCATCGAAATGGTCTCGTTGCCCATCGGCGGGATGATCACCCGCATCGCCTGCGGAAGCACCACCTTGAACAGGGTGAAGGTGGGGCTCATCCCCACCGAGTAGGCGGCCTCATACTGCCCCTCATCTACCGAGAGCATGCCGGCCCGCACAATTTCGGCCGAATACGCAGCCTGGTTCAGGGTGAGGGCGAGCAGTCCCGCGGTGAATGCCGGAATGAGTGTGTTGGTGTCCATGGAGAACAGGCTGAAATCGGTGAATGGAACGCCGAGGGTGATCTGCGCGTAGAGCAGCCCGAGGTAGCCCCAGAAGACAATCTGGATCAGCAGCGGCGTGCCGCGAAAGGCCCAGATGTAGAGCCAGGACAGGGCGTTCATCACCGGGTTGTTGGAGAGCCGCATGACCGCCAGCAGCACCGCGAGCACGGTCGACACGGCCATCGACACGATCGTGAGCACGAGGGTGAGCACGACGCCGTCGAGAATGCGCCGGTCGAAGATGAACTCGCTGATCGTGGGATGGTTCACGTTGTCGTTCTGCCAGAGCGAGACGGCCACTGCAGCGAAGACGACGAGGAGCAGCATCGCGATGACCCAGCGCCACGGGTGCCGGAGTGGCACCGCGTCGATGTCGTCGGGGTCGCGTTCGTTTTCAGGTCGGTTCAGCCGCTGCTGCGCTTCCGCGCCGGGCCGCACGAGCGGAAGATTCGGCACCGGGTCACGACCCGAGGTTGAAGCCGGCCTCGTCGAGCCCGTAATTGCTGAGGTCGTACGTGGCCAGAATCTTGGCATAGGTGCCGTCGGCGATAGTCGCTACCAAGGCGAGGCGGATGGCTTCGCTCAGTTCGCTGTTCTCCTTGAGAATGCCGATTCCGCTGTAGACCGGGCTGTACCCGTTCGGGTTCGCCTCATCGGTGACCACCTCGAACATCTCTCCGTCACCGGCGGTCTGTGCGGTGTACGCCGCGACGGCCGAGTCGACGACTTCAGCGACCGCGCGGCCGGACCGCACCGCGGTCTGCACCTCGGTCTCACCGGGCAGCTCGGAGATGACCACCGGACCGGGGCCGGCCGCCGTGCATTCCTCGTCGTAACTGCGCAGAATATCGGCCTGCACGGTGGCTTTGGGCACGGCGACCTCCTTGCCGCACAGGTCGAGCACCCCGGTGATGCCTTCGGGGTTGCCGGCCAGCACGAGAATTGAGAAGCCGGCGCGGAAGTAGTCGACGAAGTCGAGGGTGCCCTGGCGTTCCTCGGTGTCGTTCATGCCCGACATGATCACGTCGTTCTTGCCGGCCTGCAGCGACGGAATCGCGGTGGCGAAGGCCTGCTTCTGCAGTTCGAACCGCACGCCGAGTTTCACGCCGAGGGCGGCGGCGAGGTCGTGGTCGAAGCCGGTGATGTTCTGTTCGGCGTCGTACATTTCCATCGGCGGGTAGGGAATGTCCGAGGCGGCCTTGATGATTCCGGCCGATTTGATCGACTCGGGAAGTGCGGCGGCCGCGGCCGGGTCGACGTCGCCGGTCACCGCGGCGGGTTCTTCGCTGTCAACGGCGGCGGAGCATCCGCTCAGCGCCAGACCGGCGACGAGGCCGACCGACGCGAGCAGCTGCCAGCGCGGGCGGGGCGAAACTGTGTTCAGGTGCAGGGTCATGGCGGTCTCCTCTGGTTGTGGAAAGGCTAGAAACGGATGCTGTCGGTGCTGGCGGTGACGCTGGCCAAGACGTCGGGCAGTACCTCTACGCCGATGCCGGGGCCGGTGGGCACCCGCAGGTGACCGTTCTCGAGCTCGAACGGTGCGGTGAGGTCCTGGGCGAAGTACCGGCTGGAGGCCGAGGTATCGCCAGGCAGCACGAAGTTTGGCAGGGCGGCGAGGGCCACATTCGCGGCCCTGCCGATGCCGGTTTCGAGCATGCCGCCGCACCAGACCGGAACACCGTGGGCGGCAGCGACATCGTGGATGCGCCGGGCCTCGAGGCAGCCGCCGACCCGGGCCGGTTTCACGTTGATGATGCTGCAGGCACCGAGGGCGATCGCGGTCGCGGCGTCGCGGGCCGATTCAATCGACTCATCGAGACAGATCGGGGTCTTGATGAGCTTGGCTAGGTTGGCGTGGCCGAGTATGTCGTCTTCCTTCATCGGCTGCTCCATCAGGAGCAGGTCGAAGGGGTCGAGCAGCGCGAGGTGACGGGCATCCGCAAGGGTATATGCGGTGTTGGCGTCGACCTGCAGCAGCAGGTCAGGTCCAAACTTCTCGCGCACGGCCCGCACCGGTTCCAGGTCCCAGCCGGGTTCGATCTTCAGTTTGATGCGCAGGTAGCCCTCGGCGAGGTAGCCGGCGACAGCGTCGAGCAGTTCGGAGATCGAGTCCATGATGCCGACCGAGACACCGGCCGGTACGGTGTCGCGCACAGCGCCGAGGTGGCTGCCGAAGGAGACGCCGGTGGTTTTGAGCTGCGCGTCGAGGATAGCCGTTTCGAGCACGGCCTTGCTCATCATGTGGCCCTTGACCGGTTCGAGCGCGGTCGCGACCAGTTCGGCGCTGAGCCTGTCGCCGAGTGCCTGCAGCCGGGGCACGAGGTGGTCGCGAATGACCAGGTCGCTCGCGTCCAGAAATTCGGAGCTGTAGAGCGGGTGAGCGTCGGCGGCGCACTCGGCCCAGCCCTCGGCATCCGCTGTGATCACTCGCACCACGGTGACTTCCCGCTCGGTGGACGTGCCAAACGAGGTGCGGAACGGCCGCACCAGCGGCATGTGCACGCGGCGTAGCTCGATGGTCTCGATTTTCATGCTGTTCCTCCTGGTGGAAGTCGGTACCAGCCGTCACGGCTGACCCCGCGGGCTATATGCCCGGAAGCGAATATGTCGGTAAAAATAGAGCGGATGCTACGCCGCCACTCGGCCGCGAGCTGCGGGTTCTGCCCGCGCAATGCCACGATGTCGGCGGGAACCCGGCACCACAGGTCGCCGTCGGCTGCCACGAGCACGGGGTCACCGTCTGGGCCGAGTTTCAGCACGTCGTTCGGGGCGAAGTCAGGACGTTCGACCGCGATCGGGCGGTCTTCGCTGCAGGCCGCTGACTCGTCGCTGGTGAGCGGCCAGACGGCCACCAGGCGGTCACTCTCATCGTTGGCATTCATCTCGCCCTGCATAGGGCCATAGAAATCGACGGCGTACCCGCTGGCGTAAGCGCCGAGTTTGGTGAGGTTGAAGCGGGCGTTGCGGCTGACCAGGGGGTCGAAGGTCCAGGTCATCTCGGTGAGGTCGCGGG
This sequence comes from Cryobacterium sp. TMT1-66-1, assembly GCF_004403435.1. Taxonomy (NCBI): domain Bacteria; kingdom Bacillati; phylum Actinomycetota; class Actinomycetes; order Micrococcales; family Microbacteriaceae; genus Cryobacterium; species Cryobacterium sp. TMT1-66-1. The sequence goes on along the minus strand of NZ_SOGP01000017.1, from coordinate 79,676 downwards.
CCAGGCCCCAGGCACGCTGGTGCTGTTTGAGGGCGAACCCAACGCCGCGGTCGCTGATTCCAGGGAGAACACCGGCGATCAGGGAATACATCGATGTCGATTGCGGCGTGACGATGGCCGCGGCGGCACCGACTAGCCGGCCGGCCGGGTCGCGGGCAGCGGTCACGTTACAGCCGGCGTGGCTGATGCTGCGCAGCAGTTCGGAGGGGATTGCGCTCTCGCCGGGCGGCAGGAGCCAGACCCGGTTGAACAGGGCCTCAATCTCGAGAAAGCCGGCGAGGCTGTTTTCGTCGCTCACCCGCACGCCGGCTGATTCGGCCGCCACCCGGGCTGCGCCCTGAGCCTGTTCCGTGACGGCGGCGAGGGTGAGTGAGGGCGACATCTGCCCAGTGTGGCCGGGTCGCAGGCCGCGATCTTTAGCGCTCAGCACGAATAACTCAGTAAATTATGGTTGTCCAGCACAGTGCGGGTTCGCTACCGTGGACGGATGACTTCCCTGGGACTACCGGTCGGCGACCTGTTCGCGCTGGCCAACGCCATCGCCGCGATGGTCGGCGGAGCGACAGCGATCGAAGACGTGCAGACCCGCGTGCTGGCCTATTCGACATTGCCCGACCAGCCGATCGATGATACCCGGCGCGATGGCATTCTGGGCCGCCAGGTGCCGGACCTGCCCGACAATGACGAGGCCTACGCCTCGCTGTTTCGGGCGCGCGGCGCCGTGCGGCTGCCCGGAGCCATGACACCGAATCTGCCCGGTGAACCGGCAGTACCGGTGGGATTGGCTAGGCTGGCGGTCGCCGTGCGGGCGGGCACCGAGCCGCTCGGATCGATCTGGGTGGTCGACGCCACTGGGGAGCTGGACGCCGCTGCCGCCGCCGAACTGGAACGCGCAGCGGACATCGCCGCGCTGCATATTCTGCGTGCCCGCAGCGCCGCCGATTTGGCCCGGGCGCAACGCGCAGTGCTGCTGCGCCGACTGCTCGACGGTGACACGGATGCCCGCCTCGTCGCCGCCCAGCTCGGCCTCGACCCGGGCAGTCAGTACGTGGCCCTCGCTTTTCAACCACAGTTCGGCCCCGCCGGCGATGAATTGCGAATGAACCGGCTGGTCGACCTCGTGGCGATGGCCTGCGAGGCGCACCAGAGCGGCACCGAGTGTGTCGCCATCGGCACGACTGTATATGCACTGTTCTTCGGCCAGCAGCTGAATGACGCACAGTTGGTCAGCATCGAAGCGATGGCCGCCCGCCTGGTCGCACGGGCGACCATTGCGATGCGGATCGCGCTGCGGGCATCCGTTGGATCGCGGGTGAGCCGTGTCGACACAATCGCCCGGTCACGGCGGGATGCCGATCTTGTTCTGTTGCTGACGGACCCGGCTGGCCCGGTCGTAAGTGCGCGCAATGTGGGCAGTCGGCTGAGCCTGCTCGAACTCGGGCAAGTGCTGCGGGACACCCCGCGGTTGTTCTCGTCCCAGGCGCGCGCGGTGCTCGACCTGGATGAGCGTTCGGGCACCGAGTACGCGCTCACCCTGCGTACCTACCTCGACTGCGGGCGGGACTCAGCTCGCACGGCCGGCCTGCTCTCGGTGCACCAGAACACGCTGCGCTACCGGTTGCGCCGGGTGCGTGACCTATTCACCATCGACCTCGACAACGCCGACGACACCCTGACGCTGTGGTTGAGCCTGCGCGTGGCCGACTAGCTGTTGTGCCAGCGCACCCGGGGCACAATAGTCAGGTGATTCGCAAACGAGTGCTCGCCCGCGGCGAGGTGCAGGGCGTCGGGTTTCGGTACCATGCCCGGGCCCAAGCGCTGCACCTGGGGCTGGTCGGGTACGTTCGGAACCGGCCGGACGGGTCGGTGGAACTCGAAATCGAGGGGCGGGAGGCATCCGTTGCGCGCATGCTGCACTGGCTGGAAACCGGCCCGCGGTATGCCGTCGTGACCGCCCTCGAGGTGAGTGACGTCGCGGCAACCAGCGAGAGCGAGTTTCAGATCACCGGTTGAGGTCGGGGGCTGCCCGGCGCTGGCGTAGCGTTAGCCTATGACCGCGCGCACGAGCCCCGCCGGGGTACGGGAATGAGAGCGCGCACCGCGTTCGGTGTGGCGCGCCTCGGCCTGACCGCGGTCGAACTCGTGGCCTTGATCGGCTACTTTCAGTACACCCTCGGCGTGACTACCTTCGCCATTGCGAATTTCTTCAGCTACTTCACGGTGCAGAGCGCCATAGCGTCGATTTTCGTCTTCGTGGCGGCCGCCGTCGTCGCATTGCGGCGATCGACCGACCCGGCCTGGCTCGACATGTTGCGAGCGATGGTGACGACCTACATTCTGGTCTCCGGAGTCGTCTACGGCATCATCGTCTGGCAGTCCTCGAGCGCGAACTATTCCATCGAGGTGCCCTGGTCGAGCCAGCTGCTGCACTTCGTTATTCCGGTCTTGGCCCTCATCGACTGGATCGTCGACCCGTTCAAGGCCCGCCTGCCGTGGAGATATCTCGGCTGGGCCATCGTCTTTCCGGTGTTCTGGCTGGTCTTCACCCTGTTACGCGGGCCCATCGTGGGCTGGTACCCGTACTTCTTTCTCGACGCCCGCCAGGTGAGCGGCCCCGGCGAGACCGTGTTCTACTGCCTGATTATCGTGGTGATCATCACGAGCATTGCGGCCCTGCTCACCTGGATCACAAGGCTCAAGCGGATGCCGCACCACCGACTTGCGTACTGGCGCCCCTGAGCTGTTCAGCTGCACTACTGCGGGTCGGGTACCGCCAGGAACGGCTCGAGCGCGGTGAGCGCCGCCGCGAGAAAGTCGTCGTCGTCGAGCTCGCTCAGCCGGGTCGCGTTTTCGGCGGCGACCAGACCCATTAGAACGGGATCGCCGGTCAGCGGCATCATGTTGATCCAGACCGGGAAGTCGGCGTCTTCGCCGACGATGGTCCAGAGGCGGGCGGAGGTATCCCAGAACGGCACGTCGAACCGCAACCAGACCTTGTCGACCACGCCCATGCCGAGCGCGCCGATGGCACCGCGGTGGGCGAATGGCAGCGCCGGCGAGAATTCGATGGCCGCGTTCTTCAGCACACCGAGTGGCACGGTCACGATCACCCGATCGGCGGACAGCGACTCGCCGGTACCTAGGCGCAGGCTCACGCCGCCGTCGTCGTGGGCCACGCGATTGACCACGCTCGAGAGCAGCATTTCGAGGCCTTCGGCGTCACGGGCGAGCAGGGTGGAGTAGCCGCCCACAACGAGCTGGTCGTCGTCGGTGCTCGCGATGTCGGTCGTGTACCAGGCCGATTGCTGGCTCGGTGTGGCCCCGGTCTCAACCTTGAGTTTCGTGGCGATCTCGTACTGGAGCCAGTCGGCATCCGAGAGGCCATCGGCGTTCGGGGTCTTCGACAGGCTTGCTTCGCCCGAATCGACCAGGGCACGTTCAACCGAGACATCCTGCTGCTGATTGGCTGCCCAGCTGAGGGCTCCGGCCACGGCCTGAGTGCCGAGTGGTGACACCTCGACGATCGCCCCGGCTCGGGTTCGCACCTCGGGCGTGCGCACGAACGGCAGCAGCTTCACCCCGAGCGCCGTGAGCTCGTCGTCCAAAAAATTGTCCGAGGTGTTGTGTACGAACGAGGGACCCCGTTCGATCGGAAAGGGCCACTCGTCGCTGACTGTGTCGATGCGCCCACCGATGCGGTCGCGCGCCTCAATCACGACCACGTTGAAGCCACCGTTGACGAGTTGACGGGCCGCCGTTATCCCCGCAATTCCGGCACCGACAATCGTGATGCGTTCCCCCGGAGCCGCGACATCCCGCACCTGGCTGGCCGCCAGCAGACCAGAAGCGCGGGCACCCTGCACAGTGCCGGGCTCATCGGCCGCGGTCGCTTCGCCAGCGAAGAACACTCGGGCATCGACGGCCTGGCCGAGGGCTGCTCGGTGCTCTGGGGTGGCACCGACGCTGGCGTAGCTGAAGGATCCGCGGGAGAAAGGGTCGGCCGACCAGTTGGTTCTGGAGACCGTGAGCGGCTGCGGAACCAGCGAGGGGGTGAGCGTGGTTGGCGCCGGGGATGTCGTCGGAACCGGCGCCGGGGACACGCACGCGGCGAGAGCCAACACGGAAAAACCCGACGCTGTGCCGAGCAGAAAAGTGCGCCGCTTCACGATCGGTCTGCTTTAGAACGGCGGATCCCGGGCGCGCGCCCGCAGTGCTTCAGTACGGCGCCAGTCATGAGACCAAACTACCGCAGACCGTGCCGCTTGACATTTTCTTCTCGAGAGCCGCTGGTTACCGGCGCTCCTCGGCCACGGAGTTACCGCCGTCGACGACGATCACCTGCCCGGTGACGTAGGCGGCTCCTGGCGAGGCAAGAAACGCGATGACGGATGCGACCTCCCCCGGCGTGCCGCTTCGGCCGGCCGGAACCAGCGCACCCTCCAGGGCCTCGCTGGTGAGCTGGGAACCGGTCGCGATCCAGCCGGGCGCGACGGCGTTCGCCGTGATGCCCACTTCGGCCTCGTCCACTGCGAGCGCCCGCACCAGCCCGACCAGCCCGGCCTTCGCTACGGCGTAGGCGACATCATTGCGGCTGGCCATGATCGACCCGCTCACGCTCGACACCATCACGATGCGACCCCATCCGGCCGCGCGCATGAACCCGATCACCGTGCGAGTGGCATGAAATGCTGTGGACAGGTTGATGGCGAGGCCGTGTTCCCACTCGGCCGGGCTGGTCAGGATATCTCCGTGGCCCATCTCGGCGTCGCCGACCGCGACCATGCCCGCGTTGTTCACGAGAATCGTCGGCTCGCTCCCGGTCGCGGCGAGCGCCACCCGCAGTCCCTCGGCACCGACGGCCGAGTCGAGGGCACAGACGATTCCGCTCGCATCGAGTCCGTGTGCCGTCAGTTCGCGCGCCCGGTCGTGCACCCGCGCCGTCGTGCCGGTGAGGATCACCCGGCAACCGAGTTCACCCAGCATCCGTGCTGCGGCGAAGCCGATACCGGTGGCGCTGCCCGCCCCGGTGATGAGTGCGGTGTGCCCGCCGAGGTCGAAGGCGGCCGGGAGCGCGGGTGCGGGAGTCATGGCGTCAGGTTAGTGCCCTCTCACCGCAGACCGTGCCGGTTGACATTTTCTCCTTAAGGTAGTTAGTTGCAGAGTTATGCCGGGTGGCCGGGCGTACCCGGGGGCTGGGGGCCGAGTTAGACGGGATCAGGGAATGTCAGGAAGCCATCGACGAACAGGGCGCGCACCTTGGGCAGCAGCTCGGCGGTCAGCGCTGGCTCGTCGGCGTCGAGCAGCTGGGCGAGGGCTCCGATGATGGCGCCGACGGCGAGCTCACCGTCGCAGGCACCGACCAGCCCGGCCAGGGCGGTGTCGAGCGGCAACGAGCGGCCGAATCCGCTGCCCTGGTGCAGGGTCATGAGCGTCGGATCCTGCTGTCCTGGCCAGTAGTGGCGCTCTTCGGTGACGTCGGAGGCCACGGTGAGATTTGTGCGCAACAGGCGCGCATCATCCGTTGCCGCCTGCCAGTCGTGCGCGGCGAGACACTCGGCGAGGTGCGCGCCGAGCCCGGCCGGGTTGTGGCCCAGGGCATCGGGCAGGCGCTCGAGGCGACGCAGGCCGGGAGCGGTGCCCCGGGTGGATGCGGCATCCGGCCGGCGCAGCAGCAGGTAGCCGAAGCCGACCCGGCCCACTCCGCGCGCCTCGAAGTCGTTCAGCCAAGCGTTGTACAGCCGGTCGAAATCGGGACCGGGGCGGGTGCCGCCGTCGCGGATCCAGGTCTCGGCATACTCGCCCGGCGTCTGCACCTCGCGCTCGATGATCCACGCGTCGAGGGCACCCGGCGTGAGCCAGCGCTCGAGGCGCTCGAAGGCATCCGTTTCACCGTGGTATTCCCAGTTTCCGAGCAGCTGAACAACTCCGCCGGGCGTGAGGTGGTTGGCGGCGCCGCGCACGACAGCCTCGACCAGGGCATCACCGACCATTCCGCCGTCGCGGTACTCGTAGCTCGGCACCCCCTCGGCCCGCGGGGTGATCACGAACGGCGGGTTCGAGATGATGTGGTCGAACCGCTCCCCCGCCACCGGCTCGAACAGGCTGCCGAACCGAAACTCGATGTTGTCGATCTGGTTGAGCTCGGCGTTCAGCGCCGCGAGCTCGAGCGCACGCACCGAGATGTCGGTCGCGACGACGTGCTCGGCGTGCCGGGAGGCGTGCATGGCCTGGATTCCGCAGCCGGTGCCGATGTCGAGCGCCCGCTCAACCGCGCGCGGCATCATGAGCCCGCTCAGGGTGCGCGAGGCGCCGCCGATGCCGAGAACGTGCGTTTCGCCGAGCGGATGCCCGAGCGCCAGCTCCCCCAGATCGCTCACGATCCACCAGCTGCCGGCCCCGTGCGCGTCGATGAAGCTGTACGGACGGAGGTCGACTAGCGGGCGCACGAGCGCATCGACGGCGGCCACGAGCCCGAGTCGTTCAGCCCCGGCTGCCCCGAGTGTCGGCAGCGCGGCATCGAGATCGGCACGCGGCACCGCGTCTCCGAACAGAAACAGCCGACCCAGCGTCGCGGCGGGCTCATTCCGCGCCAGTTTGACGGCGAGCGTGGCGAGCGCCCGCTGGGCCGGAACCCGCTGATTGCGGCGGAGGGCGGCATCCGCTTCCATGCCCCACAGTCCGGTCAGGCCAAGAACCGAGAAATGAGCGGCCGCGAGGTCGGTGCGGAGGCGGGGAACGAGAGTTGCAGGAGTCACGGTTCTATTCAACTCGATGCGCGCGGTCACAACCAACGCATGGTGAACGCCCGGGCCACCAGTTCGTTGGCCGGCGGCAGCGTGAGACCGCGCACGACGGCGTTGCGAACGCCGAGTCGCAGACCGTGGGCCGGCCGGCCCATCTGCATGTTGAATCCGGCTTGCAGGGCCGCTCGCCGGGCGGCGCGGCGGCGCGTGCGGTCGTAGCGGGCCAAAACGGATGCCGCCGCTGACGGTTCGAGAAGCGCCCGCTGCAGCGCCGGCGCGAGGGCCACGGCGTCGAGCCAGCCGAGGTTCATGCCCTGCCCACCGATGGGGCTGATCTGGTGCGCCGCATCACCGATCAGCACCACGCGGCCCGTGCACATGCTCCCCGCGAGCCGCTGCTGCACGGCGAAGGCGCTGACAGCCCCGAGCGGCTGGGCAACGCTGACTCCTGTTCGGTGACGGATGAGCGCGGCGAAGTCGGCGCTGTCGGCATCCGTTGCGAGAAAATCGGTCATCGCCACCCACCGACGCCGATCGCCGGGCAGCGGAAACGACTCGACCACGCCGCCGCGCTCGAAGTAGAGCACCGCGCCGGTATCTCTCGGGTCAGGATCGGCGAAGTCACCCATGAGATACGTTTCACCGCGGCCAAGCTGCCGCCAGGCGATGCCTGCCGCCTGACGCACGCGGCTGCGCGCGCCGTCCGCGCCGATCACGTAGCGGGCATCGATCGGGCCGGCGTCGGTCGTGAGTTTCAAGGCGTCACCGCGGTCTTGCACCCCGGACACGGTCACGCCGCTGCGATACAGGCCTGGGCGGAGTTGCTCGAACCGATCGCGCAGTAGGGCCTCCGTCTCGTATTGCGGCAGGGCGACCACGAACGGATACGCCGGCGCGGCCTTCTCGAACGACATCTGCCCGAGCCGGCGCGAATCGCAGCGTACCTCTCCCGTGCGAATGCGCACGGCCCGCTCGAGCAGGGCGTCGGTGATGCCGATGGCGGCGAGGGCGGCCAGCGACGGCGGGTGAATGCCGATCGCCCGCGACCGGAGGGACGGCGTCTCGCGCTGCTCCAGCACCTCAACGTCGAGCCCGCCGACGGCGAGCACGCAGGCGAGCATGGTGCCGACCGGGCCGCCACCCACGATGACGACGTCACGCATCAGGCCGCGTCCCAGCCCAGCACGAGCCGCGACGGCAGGCCGCGCGACACCGTCCACCCAGCGGGCACCGCCGCCCGCAGCTCGACGGCCGTGTAGCTGCGTTGAATCGAAGTAAGCCCGTCCGGGCGAATATAGGAATGCCGAAAGAACGGCCAGGTCGCCGCCGCGAACCCGAGGTACGCGTAGTTGGAACGCTCCAGATCGGCGTGCAGCACGCGCACGCGAGCGAGATCCTCCGAGTCCACGAGCAGCCCCTTCAGCTCGTCCACGCTCAGATGGTGCAGCACGTGATTGGACACCACGAAGTCGAAGCGCGCGCCCTCTGCGACGAGGTCGGAGCTGAGCGCCCGGCGAAACGAGAGGCCGGCGATCTTCGGCTGGCTGGTCGCGAAGACGTGCGCACGGGCATCCGGATCGATGCCGGTCACGGTGAGCCGCAGTCCGTCGCGCACTGCCCAGCGGGCCAGCGATCGCGAGACATCGCCGCCGCCAGAGCCGACGTCGAGCAGCGTCGTTTCGGTCGTGGTGGACAGGGTCGGGCGGATGCTGCGGCGATAGATCCCCGGCCAGCCCGACACGACCGCATTGACCACCTGAAAATCCTGGTACGTGCGGGTGAGCATGGCCGGGTCGCACAGCGGGGAATCCATGATCTCCACGGCCCCATGCGCCCGCACGCGCAGTGACGGAAGGGCCATTCAGCCCTCGATCACGGTCATCAGGCCGGACTCCACGGTGAGACCGGGGCCGAACGCCATGGCGCAGACCCGTTCACCGTCGGCGGTGGCTGGGCCGTCGAGAATGGCCTTCATGACGAAGAGAATGGTCGCGCTGCTCATATTGCCGTTGGTGCGCAGCGTCTCGCGCGAAGGCAGCAGCTGGTCGGGGCGGAGTCCGAGTTTGGCCTCGGTCTTGTCGAGAATGCTCCGACCACCGGGGTGGATCGCCCAGTGCTCGATCACCGAGCTCAGCGTGGCCGGCGGCGCGAGGGTGAGGACCGGGGCCGCGCTGGCCGCTGCATCCGTTTCACAAGGGACGGCCACGAGCTGCCGGGTGATCGACGCATCGCGGGCAAACAGGGGCGCGAGGGCACTCTCGATGTGTTCGTCGATGATGTGCGGAACGTAGGTGCTCAGAATCATTTCGAAGCCCTCATCGCCGATTTTCCAGGCCATGTCGCCCTCACCGACCGGGGTGATGACCGTTTCGAACAGGTCGAGACCGAGGGCTTTCTCGCCGGGCAGCGGTGCCCGGGAGCTGACGATACCGGCGGCCGCGCCGTCGGAGAACAGCGAGGAGGCGACGATGGTGTCCGGGTCGCTCGAGGTGCGCAGGTGCAGCGAGCAGAGTTCGGCGCTGACCACGAGTACGACCGCATTCGGGTCGGCCTCGACGAACTGCTTCGCGGTGCGGAGGGCAGGCATGGAGGCGTAGCAGCCCATGAATCCGAGGTGGTAGCGCTGGGTGCTGGCATTCAGGCCGAGTTCACGCACGAGCATGTAGTCGGGGCCGGGGGCGTAGAACCCGGTGCAGGAGACTGTGACGACGTGGGTCACATCTTCCGGGCGAATGTCGGGGCAGGCGGCGAGCGCCCGGCGGCCAGCCTCGACGAAGAGTTTGGTGGCTTCCGTGATGTAGAGCTCGTTACGCACCCGGGTACTCGGCACCAGCAGAAGTTGCTGCCGCGCATCGAAGAACTGCGGATCGGCCGAATCGTTGTCGAGAGTGAGCTCGGCAATCACGGTATGTCGGGTTTCAATACCCGACACGTTGAAACTGGTGCTGACCAGCCGTTGCGCCAGTCGGCTGAGTCCGGGCTGGGCGGCGAAAATGTCGCGCACCTGCTCTTGGATCAGAATCGTCGGGGGAACTACGGTCTGGAGCGCTCTCAGCGTGACGGCCATGAGTTAGTCTCGCACGTGGTTTCGACTGAGTACACCCCTCCGAGGCCGAATCTGGGGGCTTTGGCGAATCTAGGGCAGTCGAGCGAACAGCCGAGTTCCACTCAGCGCGAGCAGCAGGCCGGCGGTCACGATGGCCGCAACCCCGCCCAGGTAGGCCACGATGGTGCCGAGCGTACCGACGCGCTCGAACAGGCTGCTGTCCAGTACGAGGGTCACGATGAAGGCCACGACGGAGATCGCCCCGCACCCGATCGACAGCCAGCGCACCACGCGAATCGTCGACTGTCGCAGCCCGGTAAAGGCTGGCCATCGTGAGCTGGGGGCGGCAGCATCCGTTTGCGGCACGACACCTACCCGCGGCCAGGCCAGCACCGCCCCGGCGAGGCACCCCCAGAATGCGACCCAGAGCAGGGCTGCAATCACGTCGCTCGGCCGATGCCACTGGTTGGCAAGCGTGGCCACACCGGCCAGCACGGCGAAAGCGGTGCCCCACCCGGCGACCATCGGGCGCATGCGCGGGCTCGAGACCAGAAAGACCACCAGTGCGGATGCCGCCGCCACCGTCGTATGCCCCGACGGGAATGAGTTTCCGGCGTAACCCTCGACCGCGAGGTCGGGACGGGCCAGAATGCCATACTTCAGCAGTTGGGCCGAGGCAGTCGCCGCCGCTGCGGCGACCAGGGCAACCACGAGGGTGCGCCAGTTGCGGCGCACGAGCGCGATGACGGCGGTCAGCACCACGCCGAATGCCACGGCGATGTCCGGAACAGAGTCCAGCATCCGACCGGTGAACGAGGTAATGCTGCGACGGCCGAATTCGGCGCCGTCATAGGCAAGCTGGTCGGCTTCCTGGCCGGCGTGGCTGCGCACGAAGAACAGGTAGAGACCGATGAAGGCCACGGTGGTAAGCGCGGCCCCGGCGACGTACCCGAGCGAACCCTGTTTCAGGGAGTTTCGAGGGGACCAATTGCGCACGGTCAAGCATGCCACAGTGTTTCTGGGAGACGCGGTTTCTGGGAGACGCGGTTTCTGGGAGACGCGGTTTCTGGGGCCCGCTACCGGGTGGCGAGAACGACTTTGCCGCGCAAGTGGCCGGCCATGAGGTAGCGGTAGGCGTCCTGCACCTGGTCGAGCGGGAACACCCGGTCGATCAGCAGCACGATCTCACCGTTCGCAATCAGGGTGGCCAGCGCCTCGAGGTCGTTGATGTCCGCGAACTGTCCGCCCACCTCGGTTACGCCCGCGCACCCGTACCTCACCGCGCCCGGCCTGCGGCTGCTCATCGTGCACGATGCTCAACACCTCTGGCTCACCAAATTCGTCAATGCGTACGTATCGAGCCACGCCGCCAGCCTAGAGGCCCGCTCGAATGTCACCGACCGACCACGACCTGTCTCGCCCATTTACCCCAATTGCTGCACGATTGATGCGTGGCGTACACCGGTTGTTCAAGAACTTCTGATCGAATAGTGTCTACCACCGAGAGGGCATGCCGAAAGAGCGTGCACCCGACAAACGAATGGACGCTCTGTGAGCATTCGAACGGCTGAGTACCCCCGGCCGGACCACTTCCTGTTACACCTGAGCGACACCCACCTGCTGGCGGGAGGCTCAAAGCTCTATGGCAGCGTCAACGCTGAAGCCCATCTGGCCGAACTGTTCGCCGAGGTCGAGGCATCCAGGGCCCGCCCCGAGGCCATCGTCTTCACCGGTGATCTCGCCGACAAGGGCGAACCGGGCGCCTACGAGCTGCTGCGCGAGATCGTCGAGCCAGCCGCGGCCAGGCTCGGTGCACGCGTCATCTGGGTGATGGGCAATCACGACAATCGTTCGGTTTTTCGCACCGAGTTGCTCGACCAGGCCGCGAGCGAGGCCCCGATCGACCGGTCCTATGACCTCAACGGCCTGCGCCTGATCACCCTCGACACCTCGGTGCCCGGTCACCACCACGGCGCGGTGAGCGACCAGCAGCTGCTCTGGCTCGCCGACGAGCTGCGGGTACCGGCGCCCGACGGCACGATTCTGGCCATGCACCACCCGCCGATCCCGAGCGTGCTCGACCTGGCCAACGCGGTGGAGCTGCGCGACCAGGATCGCCTCGCCAGCGTGCTCCGCGGCACTGACGTGCGCAGCATCATCGCCGGACACCTGCACTACTCGTCCATGGCCATGTTCGCCGGTATCCCCGTGTCGGTGTCGTCGGCCACCTGCTACACCCAGGATCTGAACGTTCCGGTGGGCGGCACCCTGGGTCGCGACGGCGCACGAGCCTTCAACCTCGTGCACGTCTACCCGGGCACCGTGCTGCACTCCGTGGTGCCGCTCGGCCACTATCCAACGCTCGACTACGTCGACGCCGCCGAAAGCGCACGTCGTCTGCGCGCTTCCGGCGTCGAGATCACGCCGTCGGAGACTCTGCCTGCATTGCGTGAGCCGCCAATGACTCGACCGATCCCAGTTCTGCGATAGTGGCAACACTGGCCCGTTCCCACGGTGCCACGATCGGAAAGTACAGCTCCAGAAATTCGGTGACCGCAGCGCGGCGCACCTCGGTGGAAATCTCTGGGTGACTGCCGTCGTTCAGGCAGAACATGTCCTGATCGCGACGCTTGCGCAGGTGATTCATCTGGCGCAGGGCGATGCGCAGTGTCGTCTCGATGTAGAGCGAACGCACCTGAGTTTGGGCGACCGCACGACCGGTCATCAAGGCGTAATAGTGGTACAGCGAGTTGGTGACCGAGATGTCGGTCGCCGAACGAAAACGACTCGCCGCGGTGCGGCTGAAGTCCTCGGGAAATTCCTGTTCCAACTCGAGCAGCACACTCTTGCGCATGGGAGCTGGCGTGTGCTCGAGGTGCCGGGTGGTGACCTTGCCGAAGCGCCCACGCAGCAGCGCCCGGTTCACGCGAGCGGCGTTCTCGAACCCGCTGCGGGTCGGATCGTTCTCGCCGAGGCCGATCCGAGTGGCTGCCTCCACAAACTTGGTCACCCCACCGGGTGAGAAGAACAGCTCCGGACCGACCGGGCGACCGAAGAACATGTCGTCGTTGGAGTAGAGAAAGTGCTCGGCCAGCCCGGGAATGTGGTGCAGCTGGCTTTCCACGGCGTGCGAGTTGTGAATGGGCAGCACGCTCGTGTCGACGAAGAAGTCCTCGCTGCGCATGATGGTGACGCGAGGATGCTCGGAGAGCCACTCCGGCACCGGTGAGTCGGTGGCGATGAAGATGCGTCGAATCCAGGGTGCGAACATGTATACGCTGCGCAGGGCGTACTTGAGCTCGTCAATCTGGCGAAAACGGGCGTCGGAATCGTCACCCTCCCCGATGACATAGGCCTTCATACGTTTGGCACGTTCCCGCTGAAACTCGTCGCTAGAACCGTCGACCCAGCTGAACACCAGGTCGATGTCGAAGGACACGTCGCTGGCCAGGTCGTCGAACATGTTCTGCAGGGTCCGCCAGGTGCGTCCATACAGGTCGATCGTGGTTTCGCGGGCTTCGGAGCGTGGCAGCCGGGTGCGCATGAGCGCGTTCTCGACCGGGGCGATGATTTCATCTTCGCCGAAACGCCACAGCTCGAACTGGAACGCGGTCTGGGCGCCGTAGCGCAGGCGGCCGATCGGTTCGATGCGCGGCCGGTAGACGCGAAAGACGGAGGACTTGCGCAGCGTCATGAGGGCGCCATCGGCGAGCAGAAACTGCTGGCTGACGTTGCCATCGAGCGGCTTGGCGTAGAACGGCTCGTTGGCGAATGCCGCAGTCAGGACCTTGGTGATTTCCTTGCGCCGTTTGCGGTCGACGGCGACGACCGGACGGTTGTGGTCGCCGCGCACGAGTAGAAAGTCGATGCCGGCGTTGGTGAGGGCGTCGTACACGGCCACGAGGTCCTTGACCATGGACTCGTGCGGAGTGTAGTGACCGTTGATGAGGGCGATCTCACCCTTGCGCACGACGAGGTCGTCGCGGTCGAACCGGCGCGTACGGGCATCCGGTGTGATCAGCACCAGCTCCGGCTCGCTGCTGAGCGACAGCGTCGGGATCAGGCCGGTGTTGGTGGGTGGTTCGGGTTCACTGGAGTCGTAGCCCACGGAGTCGGGGCGAAAGGCGTCGGTGTCGAAGATGTCACCGCCGAACGAGTCGGGGTACCCCTGCTCGCCAGTCTCCGGTTGTGCGTCCGGAATATTGCGTGTCGCCATGGTCCTCCTTGAGAAAGTGGAGCACTCCAGCGCGACCAGCCGGGGGCTGAAACCGAGGAGTGCGGCCGAAAGTGCCGGCGTGAATGGTTCAGAGTGTTTCGCAGCGACGATCTTGTCGAGAAGTGACGAGGTTCTCGATGAGCGACTGGCGTTTGGTGAAACGCGGGGGCATTTGTCTTTAGTGTACGTCGCGATGTCGGTAGTTTACTGCGGCGTCTAGCAGTCAGGGAGATGAGCCCAGGAAATGTGAAATGAGGAAGTGGGGCGAGGTTATACGCCGATGTTAGCGCTTGTGCGACCGCACCGATTGTTGCGCTTCGGCGGCAATTTCGCTCAGGAGTCTGGCCGTGCCCGCGATCGGTGGCAGCTGCGCCGGGTCAGTGATCGGCAGCTGACAGACGAAGTCGCGGCAGAAGTACGCGGTGGGTTGGCCGGCCTTGGCCGTCCGCGCCAGGAACAAATCGAAGCCAGCCGCCGCAAATGCTTGGGCCTGTGACTCTGAAACGGATGCGACCACTCCCGCCGCGTGGCGTCGGGCGAGGTCGTGCAGGGTGATGGCCGGGCGGTTTGCCGCGGCGGCACCAAACCGGTCGGGCGAGACGATCACGAGCTGCTCGATCGGGGCGTTGAGTTCGTCGAACAGGCGCAGGGCGGCGCCGTAGGCAAGTGGCCGGCTCGGTGCCAGAGTTGCGACGAGGCCGAGGCCGGCCTGCGCGGCCAAACGATAGCGGTCGTCGCCGGTGAGGCTGTGCAACAGCAGTGCGGCATCCGCTGTGGCGGAGAGTCCGGAGGGGTAGGCGCCCTCGGAAGGGTCGATGGCGCTAACCAGGCCCTGCCCGCTGAGCACTGGATCCGCGCCGTTCGGAGAGCGGAAGGCAGGCGCGTCGGTGGCTGCCGGTAGCGTGCTGTCGAGCAGGTGACGAGCCTGGGTGGCGTAGCAAACGTTACCGGTGACGAGTGCGAGTTCGAGGAGTCCCCGTGCGTACATGCCGTAGTCCTCCAGCGTGGCGTTCGCTGTGGAGGTGCGTGCGGCAACGGAGGCACGAACGAGGGTGCCGTCGGCGCGCACGTGGTGTTCGCGCAGGTAGTCGGCCGCGCGGCGGGCGGCGTCAATGAGACGGGGCTGGTCGAAGGCGAAGCCGGCCCGGGCGAGAGCCTGAATCGCGAGTCCGTTCCAGCCGGTGAGTACTTTCGTATCGAGGGCCGGCGGGGTCTGCCGCAGGCGGTCGCCCGGTTCGAGTGCGTAGTAGCCGCCCTCGACCCGATGGCCGTCGACGGTGCTTTCCGAGTCTTGGGCGCTGGCAAACCCGCCTCCCGGAAGCTGCATCACGTCACAGAGAAAGCGGGCGATTCCCTCGGCGACGTGACGTGCCCACGGTGCGCCGGTGAGCATCCAGGCGCGGGTGTAGAGGCTGAGCAGCTGGGCGTTGTCGTAGAGCATCCGTTCGTAATGTGGATCGCTCCAATCACGGTTGACCGCGTAGCGAAAGAAGCCGCCCTCGATCGGGTCGCGAAGCGGTGACGCGCCCATGAGCTTGAGTGTGCGCAGCGCGAGCATTGGCCCGTCGCCGTTCGCGTCGCCGTGCCCGAGCAGAAAGGAGAGGGCAGGGGCCACCGGAAACTTTGGTGCACCGCCGAAGCCACCAAAGCGGGCGTCTTCATAACCGACCAGCTCGGTGACCGCCCGGTCGAGCACTGCGGTGCTGGGATGCAGGGGCACCGCGGCACCACCCGCCGCCGCGGCACCCTCGGCGAACTCGCGCGCCGATTCGGCGAGCAACTCGGCCACCTTGGCGGCGCCGGCCCTGACCTCGGCCCGCCGGGTGTGCCAGGCCGTCGTCACCGCGGTCAGAACGTCGCGAAACGACGGATGCCCCGCAAGGGCCACCGGCGGAAAGTACGTTCCCGCGTGAAACGCCTGCCCGTCGGGGGTGACGAACACGTTGAGCGGCCAGCCGAGTCCCTCGATGAAGGCACTCGCGGCAGAGAGATAGCTCGCGTCGACATCGGGGTGCTCCTCCCGGTCGACCTTGATGCTGACGAAGTGGGTGTTGAGGTACTCGGCAATCGCCGGGTCGCTGAAACTCTCCCGCGCCATGACGTGGCACCAGTGGCAGGTGGAGTAGCCGATCGACACCAGCACGGGCACATCGCGCTCGCGGGCTTCGGCAAAGGCTTCCTCGCCCCAGCCGAACCAGTCGACCGGGTTGTCGGCATGGCTGCGCAGGTAGGGGCTGATGGCGTCGGCGAGGCTGTTGGGCATGCTCTATTGTGCGCCCCGTTGCCCGGGCGGGCGAGGTCAGGGCAGCAGGGCAGCACCGAGCAGGGCGTTGCGGCGGCGTTGAACCCGCACCCAGACCACGAAACCCACAAGGGTGAAGGCGCCGTAGAACAGGTACAGCACGGCCGAGGCGTAGTAGCCGGCGCTGATCAGCAGCGGCACGCCGACCACGTCGACGGCTACCCAGATCAGCCAGAATTCGGTCCAGCCCTTGGCCATTCCGTAGGTCGCCAGCAGCGATCCGGTGAAGATCCAGGCATCCGCCCAGACCGGTTCGAACGAGCCGAGGGCGCGAAAGATGGGGGTGAGCACCAGGGTGCCGGCGACGAGCCCGAGCCCCAGCAGGATGCGGGTGCGGTTACCGGCCCAGTGCGGGGCGACGGCAACGTGCACCGCCGAGTTGCGGCTGCGCTGCCACTGTACCCAGCCGAAGATCGACACGATGATGAACATGATCTGCCGGCCGGCCTGCCCGAGCAGATTGACCGGGTTGGGAGTGCCGAACACAGCGCCAAGAAACACGGTGAACAGCAGGGCGTTACCGATGATGCCGACCGGCCAGGCCCAGATCTTGCGGCGCATGCCGCCGACGGCGCTCGCGATGCCGAAGGCGTTGCCGACGACCTCGCGCCAGAGAATGGTCTGGGTGCCGATCTGCAACTGGGCGTCGAACAGCCATTCAATCGGGTTCATGGGGATCTTTCTGCGCGCGCGGCATGTGCCGCGCCTGACGAAGCGCGGCGCGTCCAATCTACGCCGCTGCTGCCCGGCCCTCTGCCGCCCGATGACAGAGCGGTGGCCCCGCAGAGTCTGCGGGGCCACTCAAACGGATGCTTCGGGCTAGTTCACCTCGTTGGGGTGCGCCGAGACGCGGCCGGCGCGCTCGAGCGCGGAGATCATGGTGACCTCGGTGTGGGTGAGTTCGAAGTCGAACACGTTGAAGTTCTCAATCATGCGCTCCAGCCGGTTCGACTTGGGGAACAGGATGTTGCCCACCTGCAGGTGCCAGCGAATGACGATCTGCGCGGGCGACTTGCCGTGCGCGTCGGCAGCATCCGTTATGACCTGCTCGTCGAACAGGGGGTACTTGCCCTGGCCGAGCGGGCCCCAGGCCTCAATGTTGATGCCGTTTTCGCGAGCGAACGCGGTGACTTCCGGCTGCTGGTGCGCTGGGTGCAGCTCGATCTGGTTGACCGCGGGCACAATGCTGGTCTCGTGCAGCAGGCGGTCCAGGTGCGGCACCAGAAAGTTCGAGACACCGATGGATCGGGCGCGGCCCGATTCCTGGATCTTCTCCAGGGCGCGCCAGCTCTCTACGAACTTGTCGTTCGCCGGAGCCGGCCAGTGAATCAGATAGAGGTCGACGTAGTCGAGGCCAAGCTTCTCGAGGCTCTCCTCGAACGAGTCAAAGGCCGACTCGGTACCCTGACGGTCGTTCCACAGCTTGGTCGTGATGAACAAATCGGAGCGGTCGATGCCGGAGGCGGCCAGAGCCTTGCCCACGCCCGCCTCGTTGCCGTAGATGGCGGCGGTATCGATGTGGCGATAACCGACCGACAGAGCGTCGGCCACGATGCGGGTGGTCTCGTCAGGTTCGACCTTGAACACGCCGAAACCGAGCTGCGGAATCGTGTGGCCGTCGTTGAGGGTGATGGTGGGAACAGATTTCGTCATCCCCTCACCCTATGCGCCCCGAAAGCCGTGCACCCCCCGAATACCCAGTGTTCACTGACCGCGAAAACACCCTCGGAGTGCGACGAAGTATTATTGGAGCTTCATGGAAACGCTCAACATCACCTTCCCGCCCGAACTGCCGGTCAGCCAGCGCCGCGAAGACATCGCCGCAGCCATCCGCGACAACCAGGTCGTCATCGTCGCCGGCTCGACCGGGTCGGGCAAGACCACCCAGCTGCCCAAGATCTGCCTCGAACTCGGCCGCCAGAACATCGGCCACACGCAGCCCCGCCGGCTCGCCGCCCGCACGATCGCCGAGCGCATTGCCGAGGAGCTCGGCCAGGAGGTCGGCCAGCTGGTCGGCTACCAGGTGCGGTTCACCGACAAGGTCGGCGCCGATACCCGGATCAAGTTGATGACCGACGGCATCCTCTTGAATGAGATTCACCGCGACCGCATGCTGCAGAAGTACGACACGATCATCATCGACGAAGCGCACGAGCGCAGCCTCAACATTGACTTTCTGCTCGGCTACCTGCGCCAGCTGCTACCCAAGCGCCCTGATCTGAAGTTGATCATTACCTCGGCCACCATCGATCCGGCCAGCTTCGCAAAGCACTTTGCCGCCGCCGACGGCACCCCGGCGCCGGTGGTCGAGGTGTCCGGGCGCACCTTTCCGGTGGAGATTCGCTACCGGCCGCTGGTGGCCGAGCCCGGCATCGACGACGATGACGACACGACGGATGCCGCTCCCCCGGTCGACCGCGACTACATCGAGGGGATCACCGCCGCCCTCGACGAACTCGAACGCGAGTCGAACGGTGACGTACTGGTCTTTCTCTCGGGCGAGACCGAGATTCGCGACGCGGCCGACGCCCTGCAGGGTAAATACGCCTCCTCGGCCAGTCGCAACCCGACCGAGGTGCTGCCGCTTTACGGCCGGCTGTCGTCTGCCGACCAGCATCGCGTGTTCCAACCATCGACCGTGGCGGGGGTGAAGCGGCGCATCGTGCTGGCGACCAACGTCGCCGAGACCAGCCTGACGGTGCCGGGCATCCGCTACGTGATCGACGCCGGAACTGCGCGGATCAGCCGGTACAGCGTGCGCTCGAAGGTGCAGCGGCTGCCGATCGAAGCCATCTCGCAGGCCTCGGGCAACCAGCGCAGCGGCCGCAGCGGGCGCACCAGCGACGGCATCGCCATCCGCCTGTATTCCGAGGAAGACTATCTGCGGCGCCCGGAATACACCGAGCCGGAGATTCTGCGCACCAACCTCGCCGCCGTCATTCTGCAGATGATCTCGCTCGGGCTCGGCGATATCGCCTCGTTCCCGTTTTTGACCCCGCCGGATTCCCGCAATATCAAGGACGGCCTCGACCTGCTCGCCGAACTCGGCGCGATCGAGGCAGAGGGAGCCGGCCGCACCAAGAGCGGCCGCGGCCGCGTTGCAACGGATGCCGCGGCCCCGGCCGGCCCGGCCACCCCGCGCCTCACCCGAATCGGCCAGCAACTCGCGCAGCTGCCGATCGACCCGCGGTTTGGCCGCATGGTGATCGAGTCGAAAACCCAGGGCACCAGCCGCGAAGTCATGGCGATCGTGGCCGGGCTCACCATTCAGGACCCGCGGGAGCGCCCGCTCGAGCGGCGTGCGCAGGCCGACCAGTTCCACGCGCGATTTGCTGACCCCACGAGTGACTTCCTCAGCCTGCTCAATCTATGGAACTACCTCGAGAAGCAGCAGTCCGAACTGGGCTCGAGCGCCTTTCGGCGGCTGTGCAAGAACGAGTACCTCAACTACCTGCGGGTGCGCGAATGGCAGGACGTGCTGCGCCAGTTGCGCCAGCTGGCCAAACCGCTCGGCCTGCACCTCGGTGAGCCGAGCGCGAACCCCGACGGCGTGCACCGCTCGCTGCTGGCCGGGCTGCTCTCCCACATCGGGCTGAAGGACGTCGCCAAGAAGGACTATGTCGGGGCGAGGCAGCAGCGCTTCGTGCTGTTTCCCGGCTCGACCCTCGCGAAGAAGCAACCGAACGCCGTCATGAGCGCCGAACTGGTCGAGACCAGCCGACTGTTCGCCCGCATGAACGCTGTCGTCGACCCGGCCTGGGCCGAGCCGCTCGCCGGCGACCTGTGCAAGCGCAGCTACTCCGAACCGCACTGGGAGATGAAGCAGGGCGCCGCCGTCGTGTACGAACGCGTGACGCTGTACGGCGTGCCGATCGTGGCGCGGCGCCGGGTGCAGTTCTCCCGCATCGACCCGGCCTATGCCCGCGAGCTGTTCATTCGGCACGCTCTGGTCGAGGGCGAGTGGGACCGCGCGTCGGGGCCGCAGTCTGTCGCCGCCGAGAAGGAAGCCGACCGCGGCGGTCGCGGGCCTTCGCGCAGCGAGCGCGTCAGCATCTCCGTGGACGGGGGCGCTGCCTCGGGCGGGCGCGGGTCCGGCGGCGCGCCCGCGGTAGGTTCCAGCGCGAGCCGCGGCGGAAGGCCCGGGCAGACCGGCGACCCCGGCATGTGGGCGTTCGAACGGGCCAATGCCCGGCTGCGGGAGGAACTGGCCGAGCTGGAGGAGCGTACCCGGCGCCGGGACATCCTCTTTGACGACGAGGCTGTCTTCGACTTCTACCAACGGCGTATTCCGGCTGATGTCTCGTCGACCAAGAGCTTCGAGGGCTGGTGGCGCAGTGCCCGCTTCGACACCCCCGACCTGCTCACGATGACCGCCGACGCGCTCGTGGCCGAAGACTCCCCCGAGATCGACGAGGGGCTGTTTCCGCCGAGCTGGCAGCAGGGTGACCAGCGCCTGACCCTCGGGTACCGCTTCGAGCCCGGTGAGGAGGACGACGGCGTAACCGTGCGCATCCCGCTCGCCCTGCTCGCCCGACTGTCGCCGAACGGATTCGACTGGCAGGTGCCCGGCCTCCGCGCCGAACTCGTGACCGCCATGATCAAGTCGCTGCCGAAAAGCATCCGGCGCAATGTCGTTCCGGCCGCCGACTGGGCCGCGCGCCTGCTCGGCGAGCTGCCTGGCGAACCCGGAATTGTGGAGACCCTGCCGACGCCGGTGCCCGAGGTTTCGTTCGCTGAAACCCTCGCCGCGCTGATTCAGAAGCTCACCTATGTGCCGGTCACCGCACGCGACTTCGAGCTCGGCCGCGTTCCCTCCCACCTACGCATGACCTTCGTCGTCACCGACGAGCGCGGCCGCACGGTCGCCTCCGACAAGGACCTCGCCGACCTGCAGCGCCGCCTGGTCACCCGGGTGCGGGAGAGCGTCGCGAAGGCGACCAGCGCCGCCGCCCCCAGCAATGCCATCGAACGCGGCGGCATCACCACGTGGGACCTCGGTGAACTCCCCCGCTTCCTCGACACGAAGCAGGGTGACAACACGATTCGCGGGTATCCGACGCTGGTCGATGACGGGGCATCCGTTTCTATTCGCATGATGAGCACCGAGCTGGAGCAGGCCCGTGCGCTGCCCCGCGGGGTGCGGCGGCTGCTGCTGCTCGCGACGCCGTCGCCGGCCGCGTACGTACAGCAGCACCTGACCGCGGCCGAGAAGCTTTCGCTCGCGACCAGCCCCTACAAGAGCACGCAGGCCCTGTTCGAGGATTGCCTCGCCGCTGCGGTCGACGACGTATTGTTTCGGGTGCGTCCAGGCGGCCAGGTGTTCATGAAGGCGGAATTCGACACCATTCGCGACCGGGTGTCGGGGGTCGTGATGGATTCCATGTTTGAAACTGTCGGCCTGGTCGCGCGAATCCTCACCGCCCAGCGCCTGGCCGATAAGGCGCTCAAGGCCGCGACCAGCATGGCGCTGCTGCCCGGAATCAGCGATGCCCGCCAGCAGCTCACGGCCCTGGTCTACCCCGGGTTCGTCAGCGATACCGGCCTGGCCCGGCTGCGCCACCTGCCGCGCTACCTCGGCGGAATCAGCGCGCGGGTGCCGAAACTGGTCGACAATCCGAGCCGCGACCGGGTCTGGATGAACGAGACCCAGGCCGCAACCACCCGGTTCGAGAACGCCGGCGGTACCATGCCCCTGAAAGCAGATGCCGCGGCATCCGTTCTGCGCGCCCGCTGGATGATCGAGGAGCTGCGCATCAGCTTGTTTGCGCAGGAGCTCAGGGCGGCAGAGCCCGTCTCGCTGCAGCGCATCCAGAAGGCGCTCGCCGGATAGTTCACGCCCCAGGCCCACCTTATGAACCCAGGCCCAGTCTATAAACTGGGCCCGGGCCCCGTTCCCGGGTAGTGGTGCGGGGCTAGAGCACCTTGGAGAGGAAGGCCTGGGTGCGGTGGTGCTGGGGGTTGGCGAGCACCTCGGTGGGCACGCCGCTCTCGACGACGACGCCGCCGTCCATGAAGACCAGGGAGTCGGCGACCTCGCGGGCGAATCCCATCTCGTGGGTGACCACGATCATGGTCATGCCATCGCGAGCGAGGCCCTGCATCACGTCGAGCACCTCGCCGACGAGCTCGGGGTCGAGCGCACTGGTGGGCTCGTCGAACAGCATGAGCTTGGGTTCCATGGCAAGGGCCCGGGCGATCGCGACCCGCTGCTGCTGGCCGCCCGACAGGTGCGCCGGGTAGTAGTCGGCGCGGTTGGCGAGGCCCACCCGTGCCAGCAGTGCACGCGCGCTGGCCTCCACGGCCGCTTTGGAGAGACCCTTGACCCGGATCGGTGCTTCCATCACGTTCTGCAGCGCCGTCATGTGCGGAAACAGGTTGAAGCGCTGAAAAACCATGCCGATGTTTCGGCGCTGCATGGCAGCGGCTTTCGGGTGCATCTCGAAGAGCTTTCCCTTGCTCTCCGTATACCCGATGAGTTCACCATCGACACTCAGTCGGCCCGCCGACACCACCTCGAGGTGGTTGATGCAGCGCAGGAACGTTGACTTGCCCGACCCACTGGGTCCAACAAGGCACATCACCTCTCCACGCTTCACCTCGAGGGAAATGCTCTTGAGCACCTCGTTTGAGCCGAAGCTCTTGGAGACGGCCTCGGCGAGCACCATGGGAACGTCTGCGGTAGCGCGTGGCCCTGCCGTGGCAGTCATCGGGTGTCTCCGTTGTTCGTGGTGGGCGGGTTCTGGCCCTTCGGCGGCTGCACGACCGTGGGCTGGCCACCACCGATCACCGGCAGTACACCGGTCAGGGCACCGGTGGCGTCGTCTGCTTTGCGATCGGGACGTCGGTCGCCGATGCCGCGCGCAAAACGCTTCTCGAGAAAGTACTGGCCAACCATCAAAATGGAGGTGAAGAACAGGTACCAGATCGAGGCCACAATGAGGAGAGGAACCGGGTTGAAAATCGCGGCCGAAATGTCCCGAGACCGGGTGTAAAGCTCAAGAGTAAAAGGAATTGCCGTCACAAGCGAGGTCGTCTTGAGCATCGAAATGACTTCGTTGCCGGCGGGGGGAATGATCACACGCATCGACTGCGGAATAATAACGCGCATCATCGTCTGTGCCCAGCTCATGCCCAGCGCGGTGGCTGCCTCCTCCTGACCGCCGTCCACCGACAGCAATCCGGCGCGCACGATCTCCGCCATATACGCGGCCTCATTCAGTGCCAGCCCAATCACGGCGAGCATGAACGCACTGACCGCCACCTTGGTGGGGAATGACGCCCAGGGCTCGGTGAACGGAAGGCCGATGTCGATCGTCTGGTAGATGGTTGCCACTAGGCCCCAGAATGCCAGTTGCACATAAACCGGAGTACCGCGAAAGATCCAGAGGTACACCCAGGCGATGCTGCTCACAACCGGGTTGGGAGACAGCCGCATTACGGCGAGCGTCACGCCGAGAATGATCGCGATAACCATGCTGTAAATCGTGAGTTGCAGGGTGACGAACGCGGCCTGCGAGATGCGCTGGTCGAAGAGAAACTTGCCGACGGACGGCCAGTCGTAGGCGGGACGCTGTGCGGCGTCGAGCACAAAGAGTGCCAGAACGAGCAGCAACACGACGGCGAAAACATTCCGCCACGGGTGACGAAGGCGAATCGCCTTGATTGCGGGAGAGCGGTCAGAGCCGTTGGGCGGGGTTGACCCCGCCGAACGGTTCACAACTGTTTCGGCCATGATGTTGCTCGCTTACGCTCTAGCCGTTGGAGGCGGCGTTGATGGTGATCGTGTCGATGCCACCGTCGGTGACACCCCACTTGTCGAGGATCTTGCCGTAGGAACCGTCGTCAACCATGGACTGCAGCGCAGCCTGCACGGCCTTGGTGAGTTCGGAATCCTTGTTCACGACGATTCCGTAGGGGGCGACGTCAAAGCTCTCGCCAGCGGCCTCAAGCTTGCCCTCCGTCTTCGAGATGGCGTACAGGGCCACCGGGGAGTCGGCGCTGAGCGCATCCGCTTTGCCGAGCACGACGGCGTTGGTCGCTTCGTCCTGC
Source organism: Cryobacterium sp. TMT1-66-1 (assembly GCF_004403435.1). Classification (NCBI taxonomy): domain Bacteria; kingdom Bacillati; phylum Actinomycetota; class Actinomycetes; order Micrococcales; family Microbacteriaceae; genus Cryobacterium; species Cryobacterium sp. TMT1-66-1. Next base: position 55,320 of record NZ_SOGP01000017.1, on the reverse strand, counting down.
GAGGTATATGGCAAGACCTCGATGGCGGGCTTGCCGGCCGCGGCGCAGGCCGCGTTCTTGGCGGGAAGCTCGTCGGTGTCCTGAACCGTGTTGGACTGCACGGCCACGGTGAGGCCACACGCATCGTTGGGGTCGATCGTGCTGCCGGTCTTGGCGGCCCAGAGAATTCCGGCGTTGAAGTAGTTGACGAAGTCGACCTGCTTCTCACGCTCCAGGTTGTCGGTGAACGACGACTCGCCGATGTCGACGGTGCCACCGGTAATGCTCGGAATGATGTTGTCGAAGTCGGCGATCTGATACTTGGTGGTGAGGCCGAGCTTGGCGGCGATGCCGTTGGAAAGTTCGATGCCCCAGCCGATCGGTGCGCCGGCATCGTCCTTGAACTCGTTCGGCGGGTAGGCCGCATCGGTTCCGATGATGAGCACGCCGGCGCTCTTGATACTGGCGGGGAGCAGCGCGACGGCTGCGGCATCCGCTTCAATGGTGGCAGCGGCGCCGGGCGTCGTGACGGCCGGAGCCGAGTTGTCGACACAGCCGGTGAGCAGCAAAACGGCGGCGGCGGCAAAAGCCGGAACGAAATAGCGTGCGCGCATGGCACTTCCTTCTTGATTTGGTCGAAAGTGCGGGATTCGACAGTGAATCCCACACGCGGGTAAGACCTATCGAGCCTAATGCACACCGGCGCGCGCTGGAGTCGAGACGGCACCCCCCATCCGCCGTTTTTTGACGAGCGGATGCTGCGGATCTATCGTCGAGAGGTGCCCACCCTCAGACCGAACATCCTGTACACCTCCCCCAACGATCCGCTCGCCGCTCCCCTGATGGCCGAACTCTCGCGGGAATACGACGAGCACTATGGCCTGAACGACGGCATTCCATCTTCGGTCGAACTCAGCCGGTACCCGGCGCGGCGCTTTCAGCCGGTCGACGGCGGTACTTTTCTGCTCCTGGTCGAAAACGGGCAGGCGGTGGCCGGCGGAGCTTTCATGCGGGCCGACGACGACACCACCGTCGAGGTCAAACGGGTGTGGACGCACTCGGCGCATCGTCGCCGCGGGCTGGCCCGTCAGGTGATGGCCGAGCTCGAAGCGGAAGCTGCACGGCGCGGCATTCGCTCGATCGTGCTGACCACGGGAGCCCGCCAGCCGGAGGCAGTGGCGCTCTACCTCGCGCTCGGCTACGAACCGCAGTTCGACCTGGACGAGGACTGGGAGTCGATCGGGTATTTGGAGTTTCGCAAGCAGCCTTCGGTCGTCGACGAGTCGGGCCAGACGCCGCTCTGACGGCACGCACACAACGGATGCCGCGCGTCCAGCTGGGCCAGCGGCATCCGTTTTTGAAGCGTGCTACTCGTTGACGGCGGCGGCGAGCAGGGTGACGTAGTCGTCGAGGCCCCAGCTCAGCGAGAGTCCGGTGGGCGGCGAGACCGAGCTGATGAACGCGGCGCCGACCGGGCTTGCAACCGTGCCGGCCTGCACCTGCGGCATCGCCTGCGAGTAGCTCGCGTCCAGGAACGCGTCGGATTCTTCCTGGGTGGAGCCGAAGTTCACCAGCAGGTCGCTGTCGAGTTGGTCGAGTTGCTCGTAGCTGAGCGTGTAATAGAAACTCGCCTCGTCGGTCGCGAGCGCTTCGACGGCGGGCGCGCTGACGAAACCGAGGTCGAGCGTGAAGGCGACGCGGGGGTCTTCCTTCTTATAGACGTAGAAGGTTCCGGCACTGTCGCTCGTGAGAGCGATGCTCTTGCCGGCGAATTCGGGATGCGCGGCGGCCTGGTCGGCGATCTCGGAGTCGATCGAGGCGAGCAGGGCGGTTGCCTCACCGGTCTTGCCGAGCGCGGTGCCGGTGATCGAGATGAGATCGCGCCACGGTGTGGCCCACGCGTCACCGGGGTAGGCGACGACCGGCGCGATCTTGTTGAGCAGGTCATACTCCTGCTCGGTGATGCCGGAGTAGGCGGCGAGGATCACGTCGGGGGCGGCGGCGGCGATGTCCTCGTAGGGCGGCTCTTGGCTGTCGGGCAGCACGACGGGCATTTCCTGGCCCTCGAGCGCCTCAGCGATCCACGGCAGTACGCCGTCCTTGTCGCCGCCGTAGCTCTGGAACGGAATCGCGACCGGAGTCACGCCGAGCGCAATCGCGTCGTCCGCGCTGCCCCAGCCCCAGGCCACGACGCGGGTCGGCTGCTTCTCGATGGTGGTTTCGCCGAACGCGTGCTCGATGGTGACGGGAAAGCTGCCGGATGCCGCGGCATCGCCGGCGGGGGCCGTCGCGTTATCGGCGGCGGTGCATCCGCTCATCCCCAGGGCGAGGATGCTCGCTGCGGCAGCGAGCGTGATGGTCAGGCGTCGGGACACGAAGTTCTCCAGTTCGTTGGCTTTCATACTTAGGGTAGCCTACCCTAACTTTAGACCTGCTGGTGTAGCCGGGAACGAGTCGCGGGCGCAGGATCGGCGGGCGCCGGATCAGGGTCGGCTGCTCGCCCGTGGAACCGGCCGATCGGAACGACCATGGGCGCACCACAGACCGGATCTGGCACGATCCGTGCCTCGAGGTCGAAGGCAGAGCGCACGATCTCGGCGGTGAGCGTGTCGGCGGGCGCGCCAGTCGCGATGATTTTGCCGGCGCGCATGACGACGAGGTGGTCGGCGTAGCGGGCGGCGAGGTTGAGGTCGTGCAGCACCATCACGACGGTCGTTCCGTGTTGGCGGTTGCACTCGAGCAGCAGGTCGAGCACTTCGATTTGGTGGGTCACGTCGAGAAATGTCGTGGGTTCGTCGAGCAGCAGAATCTCGGGGTCCTGGGCGAGGGCCATGGCAATCCAGACCCGCTGCCGCTGCCCGCCGGAAAGGTCTTCGAGGTGGCGGGCTGCAAGCTGCTCGGTGTTCGTGGCGGCCATCGCCGCGGCGACGATCTCGTCGTCGGTACTCGACCACTGCCGAAACCAGCCCTGGTGCGGGTAGCGGCCTCGCCCGACGAGGTCGGCCACGGTGATGCCGTCGGGAGCGATGGGCTGCTGCGGCAGCAGTCCGACGACGGTCGCGACCTTCTTCCCTGGCAGCGCGGCGATGTTGCGGCCACCCAGGGTGACCTGGCCGGCATCCGGTTTGATCAGTCGGGAGAGCCCCTTGAGCAGGGTGGATTTGCCGGAGGCGTTGGCGCCGACGATGACCGTGATCGCACCGGGGATAACCTCGAGGTCGAGGCCGTCGATGATGGGCGTGTGGTCGTAGCCGAGGGTGATGCCTTCGGCGCGCAGTTGGTGGGTCATCAGGCACCCTTTCCGGTTTTGTTGCTGGTGGCGAGCAGCCAGAGCAGATAGGGGGCGCCGATCGCGCCCGTGATGATTCCGGCGGGGAGTTCGAGCTGCCCGGGCAGCAGATGCTGTGCCGTGAAATCGGCCACGGCAGTGATGAGGGCGCCAACGAGTGCCGCGGGCACGAGTGCGAGGCCGCCGGTGCCGAGCACGCGCCGGGCGATCGGTGCCGCCACAAAAGCCACGAAGGCGAGCGGACCGACCGCCGCGGTCGCCGTCGCGGCGAGGGCAACCGCGACTACGAGCAGCAGGAGTCGAGTGCGTTCGGCCCCGACGCCGAGGCTCGCTGCGAGGTCATCGCCGAGTTGCAGGGCTTGCAGTCGCCCGTTAGCCAAGCGAATTACCGGCAGCAGCACGAACAGAACGAGGGCCACGACGGCGATGTCCTGCCAGCGGGCGCCGCTCACGCTGCCGACCAGCCAGAGCAGCGCGCCCTGCGCGTCGTTCAGGTCGGCGCGGGACAGCAGGTAGCCGAGCACGCCCTGCACCATGAAGGCGACGCCCACGCCGATCAGCACGAAGCGATAGCCGACCACACCGCCGCGCCAGGCCAGCAGGTAGATGGCGCAGGCGACAATGATGGCTCCCACGAAGGCGGCGAGGGAGGTGGCGACACTTCCGAAGCCGAGAATGAGCATGCTGAAGACGGCGGCGGCGCTCGCTCCCCCGGTGACTCCGATGATGTCCGGGCTGGCGAGCGGGTTGCGCAGCACGGTCTGGAACAGGGCGCCGGACAGCGCGAACGCAACGCCGACGAGCACGGCGAGGGTCAGTCGGGGCAGGCGCAGCGAGAGCACGATGAAGTTCTCGCCCTGGCTACCCTGGCCGGTGAGGGTGCGAAGCAGGTCCGGAACGCTGAGCGAGTACGCGCCGACGGCGAGGCTGAACGCCGCGACGACGACGAGGGCAGCCAGGAGTACGAGCACGACGCTCCGGTTGCGCCGGCCGCGCTGGGCGCGCGCGTGCGCCAGGGGGGTAGCATCCGCTCTCTGTAAAGTTGTCATCACAGGCCTGCCAGTTTCACGCGACGCACCAGGGCGATCAGCACCGGCGCGCCGAGAAACGCGACGACGAGACCGGCCTCGATTTCGCCGGGCTGGGCGATGAGGCGACCGAGCACGTCGGCGAGCACGAGCAGGGTCGGGCCGAACAGCGCCGAGAACCCGATGATCAGGCGGTAGTCGGGACCGGTGATCCACCGGGCCACGTGCGGCACGGCGAGGCCGACGAACACGATCGGGCCGGCCATCGCCGTCGCCGAGCCGCAGAGCAGCACGATGGCGACGGCGCAGACGATGCGGGCGGTAATCAGGTTTTGGCCGAGGCCGCGGGCGAGGTCGTCGCCCAGCGCGAGGGCGTTGAGCATGCGGGCGGCCACGATCGCCAGCACCAGACCAACCAGGATGAACGGGGCGAGCGGCAGGGCGGCGTCGAGGCCGCGTGCCACGAGCGACCCGGCCGCCCAGAACCGGTAGCGATCGAAGGCTTCGGTGTCGGCGAGCAGCACGATGGTGATGAGCGAGGTGAACGCGGCGGTCAGCGCGGTTCCGGCGAGGGCGAGCTTGACCGGCGTCGCACCCTCACGGCCGAGAGAACCGATGAGGTACACGATGGTGGCCGCGACGGCGGCGCCCGCGAAGGCGAACCAGACATAGCCAAGCGAGGACGTCACCCCGAACCAGGCGATCCCGGCGACGACGAACAGCGAGGCGCCGGCGTTGACGCCGAGCAGGCCGGGGTCGGCGATCGGGTTGCGCGTGACGCCCTGCATGAGAGCGCCGGCCAGGCCGAGGGCGAGGCCGGCGAGCAGGCCAACGGCGGTGCGCGGCAACCGCAGGTCGAGAATGACGGTGTGGTCGGTCAGGGTGCGGTGCGGGCTGAACAGGGCGTTCCACACGGTGCCGGGGGCGATCTCGCGGGTGCCGACCAGGAGCGATGCGGCCACGCTGAGCCCGAGCAGCCCGACGGCGAGCGCGAAGCCGATGACGACCCGGCGCGGGCGGGCGCGCGGTGACACGGGCACAGCCACGGGTCGATCCGGAGCCAGGGTCATTGAGCTTCGGACCGGCCGAGCCGCCAGTAGCCCATGAAAGCCACCCTTGAGCGGTCGATGCCGGTCTGACTCACCAGAAACCGTCGCAGGAGTTTGATCGTGCAGGATTCTCCGGCGAGCCAGGCGTAGAACCCGGCCCCGTTCTCTTCGGCGGGCGATTCCCAGAGCAGGTCACAGTCCACGTCGACCTCGGCGAGCGGCTGCGCAGCCGCCGCGACCGCGGCCTCGACCAGGGCGCGATTGCTCGCAACCCAGCCACGCACTGCGGCCTCGACGCGCTCTCCGTGCGGCGCCCGATCGCGAGCCAGCCAGGTGATCTCGCACCCTGCGGGCAGAACGAGAGGCAGGGCATCCGCCCCAGCGGGCATCTCAATGAAGGCCTGGGCGCGGCGGCCGGCCGGCAGGCTTTCGAGGATGCTGCAGATGGCGGGGGCGGCGGTCTCGTCGCCGGCCAGCAGCAGGTCGGTCGCCTGGCCGGGGTGCCAGTCGAGGCCGATCGCCCGGCCCGGGCTGCGCTCGTCGGGGCCGACGATGACGACGTCACTGCCGATGGAAACGGCCTGCAGCCAGCGCGCAGCCGGGCCGAGTGCGCCATGAGCGGCGTGGGTGACGAAATCCACGTCGAGTTCCCGCTGTTCGGGGCGCACGGCGCGAATCGTGTAGGTGCGAAAGGGGTTGCGATCGGCGTCGGGCAGTGCACGCCAGCGGTCATACCAGCGGCCCGTGGCAATGGTTTCCTCGTGGTCGGCGCCGATATCGGAGAGTCCCCGGCCGGGCAGCGGAAACACGATCTTGACGCGCTGGTCCAGCCCGGCCGTGCCGAAGGTGTCGAACTGTTCACCGAAGAAGGTCACCCGGGTGAAATGTTCACTCAATAAGCGGATGCCGACGACCGTCGCGCGATAGGGCCGGTAGGCCGGGCGGTCAGCGACCGTCGTAGCGCCGGGGCCGGTCACGCTCGGTAAGGTAAGCATTACCTTAGTATGGCATGCCTTGCCTCAGATCAGGCTGTACGGTCTGAAACCGTCCTGGCGCGCTGACTCCCCAGTTTTCGATTCAACCGACCCTAGACTGAAATCATTGTGAAAAGTTACTGGACCCTTCTGCGCACGCCGGGCGTATCCCGCCTGATCGGCGCGCAGTTGACGGCGAGGTTTCCCTTTGGAATGCTCTCCCTCGCCTTTCTCATTCACATCGAGCGCATCTTCGATTCGTACGGTGCGGCGGGGCTCGTTCTGGGCGCGATGAGTATCGGCCAGGCCATCGCCGGTCCCCTGACCAGCCGGCTGATGGGCCGGCTCGGCATGCGCCCGGTCATCATCGCGACAATGTTCATCTGCGCCGTGTCGATCGTGGTCATGGCACTGGTTCCGCTGTCGGTGCTGAGCCTGATGCTCATCGGATTCGTCGCCGGACTGTCGACCCCGCCGATCCAGCCGGCCGTGCGCACCATCTACCCCAAGATCGTCAACTCCCGCCAGCTCACCCCGCTGTTCTCGCTCGACGCCTCGGCGCAGGAGATCATCTGGGTGCTCGGACCGGTGATCGCGACCTTCGTGGCTTTGCAGGTATCGACGACCGCGGGCATCCTGCTCGCCGCGTTCTTTCTGGTGGCCGGCGGAATCTGGTTCGTCTCGCTGCCCGAGGTCGGCCGGGTGCGCATCCCCCGCAGCCGGCGCAAGCTCGGCGTCGTGCTCAAAAAGCCCGAGGTACTGCTCAGCACCATCGTCGGGTTCACGCTGGTCGCGGCCTGCGCCGCCGTGGAAGCCGGGGTGGTCGCGGTGTTCGGCCACGGCAGCGCCGATGCCGGCTGGGTGCTCGGCATCTTCGCCATCGGCTCGCTCATCGGTGGGCTCGCCCTCGGCCACGCCCCGATCGGCCCCTGGGCGCTCGCTGCCCGCATGCTCATCGTCACGATCGGCCTCGCCCTGGCCAGCCTGTGGCTCACCTTCTGGTGGCTGTCCTTTGCCCTGCTTCTGGCCGGGGTCGGCATCGCCCCCGCCTTCGCCGTTCTGTTCGGCATCGTCTCGGCCAGCGTCAAGTTCAGCGACACCGCCGAAGCCTACGGCTGGGTCGGCACCGGCCAGCTGATCGGCGCCGCCATGGGCTCCGCCATTGCCGGGTTCTCGATCGACCACTCCGGACCGGTCTCGGCCATCTACGTCGCCGCCGGCTTCGCCGCCCTGGGCTGCATCATTCCCGCGCTCGGCCGCCGCTGGCACCCCGACCTGCGCGGCCGCGACATCAGCCCCATCCCCGACACCGAGCCCATTCAGATTCAGGTCTCGTAGCATTATGGGATGACCTCCCTCACGCTCAATGACGGCCACGTGATCCCCCAGCTCGGTCTCGGGGTCTATAAAGTAGCGGATGCCCTCGCCGCCGACACCGTCGAGGTCGCCCTCGCCGCCGGGTACCGTCACGTCGACACCGCAGCCCTCTACGAGAACGAGGTCGGCGTCGGGCAGGGTCTCGCGCGCTCGAACGTGCCCCGCGAGGACGTGTTCGTGACCACCAAGGTGTGGAACGACCGCCACGGCTACGACGAAACGCTGAAAGCGTTCGACGAGAGCCTGGCCAAACTCGACCTCGACTACGTCGACCTCTACCTGATCCACTGGCCGGCCCCGACCCAGAATCGCTACGTCGAGACCTATCGGGCGCTCGAGGCGATCCGAGCCACGGGCCGTGCCCGCTCGATCGGCGTCTCCAACTTTCATCCGCACCACCTCGACCGGCTGCTGAATGAGACCGAGGTCGTTCCGGTGCTCAACCAGGTGGAGTTGCACCCGTGGCTGCCGCAAGCCGAGGTGCGCGCGTATGACGCGGCCCACGGCATCCTGACCGAAGCGTGGTCGCCGCTGGCTCGCGGGCGTGCGATCGGCAACCGGGCCCTCGATGCGATCGGCGCCAGGCACGGCAAGTCGGCCGCGCAGATCGTGATCGCCTGGCACCTCGCGCTCGGCAACGTGGTCATTCCCAAGTCGGTCACCCCGGCGCGCATCCGCGCCAACATCAACGTGTTCGACATTTCCCTCGACGCCGACGACCTCGCGGCGATTGCCGGTCTGGAGAGCGGCGAGCGCACCGGCAAGGACCCAGACGACCTCGACTGAGCCCTATAGGGGAACGAGGGCGTCCGGCCCGAGCGGGTCTGGCACGTCTTCGGCGTTCGGCAGGGTGCTGATGAACCGGTAGAACACGATGCCGAGCACCGTCGCGACCACGCCGCCAATGATGAAGGGCAGGGCAAGATCGATGCGCCCGACCAGACCGCCGAGCACGCTCCCGATCGGTGTCGCTCCCCAGAGCAGGGTGCGCCAGGTGCCGTGCACTCGCCCGAGCAGATGCCCCGGAATGATGCTCTGCCGCAGGGACATCACCAGAATGTTCCAGACTGTCACCGCGCCGCTGCTCACCGCGAAAAAGATCACGGTCACCCACAGGTTGGGCCAGAGGCCAACAATCAGGAACGCCAGGCCGCTCAAGACCAGCATGATCGCCATGGTCGGCCCGGCATTCAGGCGGTTCTTGAGCGGTGCCGTAAAAACCGATCCAACGATGCCGCCGATCGCGCCGCTCAGCATGAAGACTCCGAACCAAGCCTCCGGTACCGCGAGCGGTCCGAGCACGAACAGCACGAAGCTGGCCGTGGCGAAGGAGAACGCGAGTCCGACGGTAGTGCTCAGCAGCCAGAGCGTGACCAGCATGCGGCTCTTCACGATGAAACGGTAGCCGTCGACGAACTGGCGATACCAGGCGGCTTCCGTCTGGTCGCCGATCAGAGCGTGCTGCCGTCCCGACGCGATCTTCGGCAGGAACAGCGCGAGCGCTGCGGCGACCAGAAAAGCTACCGCGTTCGCACCGAGCGGGATCAGCACCGAAACGGCGAACAGCAGGCTGGTGAGCGGCCCGGCCAGAAAATTCTGCACCACGAGCTCGCCGGCCTCGATGCGGGAATTGGCGCGGGGCAGGTCGGCGCGGCCGATGATGCTCGGAACGACCGCGCGGGTCGCCCCGTCGTACACGGTCTCGAACGCACCATAGATGAAAATAAGGGCGTACAGCCAGACGATGGTGAGGGCATCCGTTGCGGTGAGCACACACAGGGCGACGGCGAGGATCATGCGCACGGTGTTGGCGAGTGCGAGGGCGATGCGACGGTCGATGCGGTCGACCAGGATACCGGCCGGGATGGCGCAGAGCAGCCACGGCAGCATCGCCATGGCCGCGATACCGGCGATCAGCAGGGGGTCGTCGGTGAGCCGCGCCGCGAGCAGGGGCAGCGCGGTGCGCGCGATACCGTCACCGAGATTGCTCGCGAGGCTCGCCGTGAACAGGTTGTTGAAGGCCGGCCCGAGGCCGCCCGACAGGCGACGCCGCATCACCAGCGGGGGTGAATCTGCTCCCGCAGGAGCCGATCGTAGATATCCTGCACGCCCTCGTTAAAGGCGAGGTCAAGTGGTTCGGCAACGCCCGCCGTGGCATTGCCCTGCGCCTGCGCGACCGAGCGAGCGCCGGGAATGACGGCGCTCACGCCGTCGATCTGAGCAACCCAGGCCAGCGCAGCCTGCGCGGGAGTGAGGCCGGCCGGGGCCAGAGCGGCGAATTCAGTCGCGGCCTGCAGGCCTACCTCGAAGTCGACGCCGGAGAAGGTCTCGCCAACGTCGAAGTGGCTGCCGTCACGGTTGAAGTTGCGGTGGTCGCTCTCGGCGAACACCGTCTCGCGGGAGTATTTGCCGGTTAGCAGTCCGCTGGCCAGCGGCACCCGCGCGATAATGCCGACCCCGGCCTCCCGCGCGGCGGGCAGCACCTCATCGAGCGGCTTCAGTCGAAACGCGTTCAGGATGATCTGCACGGTGGCGACGCCGGGGTGGCTGATCGCGGCGATGGCCTGGGCGCAGGTCTCCACGCTCACGCCGTAGTTGCTGATGACGCCCTCGTCGACGAGGGTGTCGAGCGCGTCGTAGACCTCGCCCGAGTCGAAGACCGCGCTCGGCGGGCAGTGCAGTTGTACGAGGTCGAGGGTGTCCGTGCCGAGGTTCATGCGCGAGCGGTCGGTCCAGGCCCGAAAATTGGCAAGCACGAAATTCTCGGGCAGCTGCTCGGCCCGCCGCCCCATCTTGGTCGCTACGGTGATTTCAGCGCCCGGGGCGTCGTGCGCGAGAAAATGCCCGATCAGGCGTTCGCTGCGGCCGTCACCGTAGACATCCGCTGTGTCAAAAAAGGTGATTCCGGCATCAGCGGATGCCGCCAGCACAGCGGTCGCGTCAGCGTCAGACACGGCACCCCAGTCGGCGCCAAGCTGCCAGGTTCCGAGGCCGATCACGGAAACAGTGCGGCCGGTTCGTCCGAGGGTGCGTTTGTGCATAGCTCCAGCTTAGGTAGGGGGCGGTTTCAGCGCCGCAAGAATTTCTGGTGTGGCGGGGAAGACGCTCAGACCGGGCGACCGCCGACGATCGCGATGGCGCGGGCGGCGAGACGACTACCGGCATCCGCTGCTGACGTCATCGACGCACCCTCGAGCCACGCTGCGACGAAACCGGCACCGAAGGCATCGCCGGCCCCGGACGCGTCGGTCCGGTCACCGCCTGCGGCTGGAACCATCACCGGAGGCTGTCCGTCGACTGCGACGACCGCGCCCTCGGCCCCCATGGTGAGTGCGACCAGCCCAAAACTCTCAGCGAGACACGTCGCAACGTCGAACGGATCCTCCAGCCCGGTGAGGGCACGCCCCTCGGGAAGGTTGGGCAACAGAACGGATGCCCCCGCCACCGCCCGCAAGAAATGCGCCACCCCGAAATCCGCCAGTTGACCGCCCGAACCCGGGTCCACGACGACGGGCACCCCACGCTCGCGGCATCGCCCCAGGAGGTGTTGGAAGGAATCAACCGTCCCCTCCGGGTCGTGCTGGCCGGAGAACACCGTATACCCGGTGAAATACAGCGCCGCAGCACCGTCGAGCAGGGAATCGGGCACGTCGTTCGGAGTCAGAACCCGGTTGGCCCCGCGTTCGATCAGCACGGTGCGGCCCTCGTTCTCATCGACAATGACGATGATCGTGCCCGTAGGACGGGTCGCGTCGGGAGTGAGGTGAGCCCGCACACCAAAATCAGCGAGAAAGGCGGCATGGTAGTCACAGTCGATGGCACCGACCCGGCCGATGAAGTCCACAGCCACCCCGGTGCTTCCGAGCCAGGCCGACACGTTGGCCGCCGCACCGCCCGGAACCTGACGAATCGATGACTGCGTATCGGTGTCGACAAGCGGCTCCCGATGCGGTCGAACGACGATGTCGTCGATCACGTCGCCGAACACCACAACCCGTGGGCGTCCACCATCGCTCAAGATATCCCCTTTGAATTAGTGCCGACCGGAATTCATAGTGGTCGGCCTGGCCAAGCCGCACATACCCCCGAATGACCGAACATTCTCTGAGCCTAGTGGCCCCCGATGCGCTCCGCGATCAGCGGACCGCCATCCTGCACGGGCTCCCCCGGGTCGCCGATGCGCCAGGCACCCGCGACGGCCTCGAGCGCACGGGCGAACCGTGCTGGCTCGTCGGCGCTGAGCGTGAACAGGGGCTGCCCCTTGACCACGGTGTCGCCGGGCTTGGCGTGCAGGTCGATTCCGGCGGCGTGCTGCACCGGATCCTGCTTGCGCGCCCGGCCAGCGCCGAGCCGCCAGGCACCGATCCCGAACGGCAGCGCCTGCTGTTCCACCAGCACGCCGCTCCGCTCAGCGAGTACGACGTGGGTTTCGCGGGCGACCGGCAACGCGGCATCCGGGTCGCCGCCCTGCGCGCGAATCACGGCGCGCCATTTGTCCATAGCCCGACCATCGTGCAGGGCGGCACCCACGTCGACGCCGGTGATTCCAGCGAGCGAGAGCATCTCCTCGGCCAGGGCCACGGTGAGTTCGACCACATCTTTCGGCCCGCCACCGGCGAGCACCTCGACCGATTCGCGCACCTCATTGGCATTGCCGATGGCAAAACCGAGCGGCACGTTCATGTTGGTCAGCAGGGCGGATGTCGCCACCCCGGCATCCTCGCCGAGTTCCACCATGGTGCGGGCGAGCTCGCGTGAGCGCTCGATATCTTTCAGAAAAGCACCGGAGCCGAACTTCACGTCGAGCACGAGGGCCTGAGTGCCCTCGGCAATCTTCTTCGACATGATCGACGACGCGATCAGCGGAATCGCCTCGACCGTTCCGGTGATGTCGCGCAGGGCGTAGAGCTTGCCGTCGGCCGGAGCCAGACCGCTGCCGGCCGCGCAGACCACGCCGCCGATCTCCTGCAACTGTTTAAGCATCTCGGCGTTGCTGAGGTTGGCGCGCCAGCCCGGAATCGATTCGAGTTTGTCCAGCGTGCCGCCCGTGTGGCCGAGGCCACGACCCGAGAGCTGCGGCACGGCCGCGCCGAACACCGCGACGAGCGGCATCAACGGCAGGGTGATCTTGTCGCCGACACCGCCGGTGGAGTGCTTGTCGGTGGTCGGCTTGCCGAGCCCGTCGAAGCTCATGCGTTCGCCGCTCGCGAGCATCGCCATGGTCAGCGCCCGAATCTCGTTACGGCTCATGCCGTTCAGAAATATGGCCATGGTCATGGCGGCCATCTGCTCGTCGCCGACGTAACCACGCGTGTAGGCGTCGATCAGCCAGTTGATCTGCGCTTCGCTGAGTTCGCCGCGGTCGCGCTTGGTGTGGATGAGGTCGACGGCGTCAAACGCTTCGATGGTGGTCATTCCGTGTGTTCCTTTACAGCGTGATACTCGGCGAGCTGGCGTGGCCCGAAGGCATCCGGCAGCACCTCGTCGATGGTCTTCACGCCGGAGACGGTTTCGAGCAGCATGCCCGGCGCGGAGTGTTCATACAGAAGCTGCCGGCAGCGACCGCACGGCATGAGAATGCCACCGTTGCCGTCGACGCAGGTGAAGGCCACGAGGTGGCCGCCGCCGCTCCGGTGCAGCGCGGAAACCAGACCGCACTCGGCGCAGAGGGTGAGGCCGTAGGAGGCGTTCTCCACGTTGCATCCGCTGATCACTCGTCCGTCATCGACCAACGCCGCGACGCCCACCGGAAACTTGGAGTACGGCACGTAGGCGGTCTTCATGGCGGCGAGGGCGACCTCCCGCAGCGCGGCCCAGTCGACGGTCACCGTGCTCACTTGATGTACGGCTTTCCGTCGGCGGCGGGGGCCCGGGAGCGGCCGACGAACCCGGCCACGGCGAAGATCGTGACGACGTAGGGCAGCATGAGCATGAATTCGCTCGGTACCGGCGAGCCAATGATGCCCAGCACGTTTTGCAGGTTGGTGGCGAAGCCGAACAGAAGCGCCGCGAGGGTGGCCTTGATCGGATGCCACTGGCCGAAGATCACCGCGGCGAGGGCGATGAAGCCCATGCCGTTTGTCATCTCCTTGTTGAACGCGCCGACAGCGCCGAGGGTGAAGTACGCTCCGCCGAAGCCCGAGATGACGCCGCCGAGGGTGACGGCAACGAAACGGGTGCGGTTGACGTTGATGCCGACGGTGTCGGCGGCCTGCGGATGCTCACCCACGGCCCGCACGCGCAGGCCCCACTTGGTGCGAAACAGGCCAAAATACACCACGGCAACGGCTACGTACATGACGTAGACGATGATGGTCTGGCGAAAAAGCACCGGGCCGATAATGGGGATTTCGCTGAGCAGCGGAATGTTGAGTCGGGGAAAGACATCCGGTGAGTTGAGGTTGGCGCTCGGGGCGAGAACCTGCGAGTAGAGAAAGCTGGTGAGCCCGATCACAAGCACGTTGAGCACGACGCCGACGATGACCTGGTCGACGAGATACTTGAGCGCGAATGCGGCCAGCACCATGGAGACGAGCGCTCCGGCGACCATCGCGGCGAGCAAGCCGATGTAGGGGTTGCCCGTGGCGGAGGCGACGACCGCTGAGCTGAAGGCACCGGCCAGAAGCTGCGCCTCGATGGCAACGTTCACGACGCCGGCGCGCTCGGACAGCACACCGCCGAGGGCACCGAAGATGAGCGGGGCGCTCAGGGTGACCGTTCCGATCAGCAGTCCCGGCACCGGAATGGTCGATCCCGATGCAGCCCAGGCCAGAAAGCCGACCAGAAACAGCAGGGCGAACAGAATGGTCAGCACGATCGGAATCTTGCGGTGGCGGTAGACCAGCCAGACCGACGCCGCGGCCAGCAGCACGAGCACGATGGCGATGATCACCCCGGTGGCGAAAGTCGGAAGCGCCATCTCGGGCAGCTGAATCAGGTCGCGCGCTTCGGACAGACGGAAGGTGCTGAGCTCGCCGCGCTGGCCTCGTCCGAGCACCACGAACAGGATCAGGGACAGCACGGCAAAGCCGCCGAAGGTGATCGGAATCTTCCAGCTGCGAATTTGTGCCGTCGTCGCGATCGGGGCGGAAACGGGAGCTGTGCTCTCTGCGATCGTGCTCACTTTGCCACCACCTCGTTGCTCTTGCTTGCCTTGACGGCGCTGATCTTGGGTGTTCTCGTGGTGCCTGGCGTCGGAAGGTGGAACATGGCCCGCACCAGCGGCGGGGCAGCGATGAACAGCACGATCAGAGCCTGTACGACCACGACGATATCGATGGGCACACCCTCTGCCGCCTGCATGGAAAACCCTCCGGCTTTGAAAGCACCGAAGAGAATGCCGGCGGCGAAGATTCCCCAGGGCTTAGACCGGCCCAAAAGTGCCACCGTGATGGCGTCGAAACCGATACCCGCGTCGATACCGGAGCCGAAACCAGTCGTCACCGTACCGAGCACCTGGTTGATACCGGCCAGCCCCACGAGCGCACCCGAGATGGCCATGGCATACAGGTAGACGTTCTTCACGTTGATGCCTGCTACCCGGGCCGCGCTGGGGTTTTGACCGACGGCGCGAAACTGAAACCCGAGGTTGGAGCGGCTGAGCAGCCACCAGACGAAGATTGTGGCGGCGATGACCGTGAGAAAACCGGCGTGGAGGTTGTACCTGGGTCCAAACAGGTCGGGGAACACCGCGGTGGACAACATCGGCGGGGTCTTCGGGTTATTGCTGCCCGGAGCCTGGAGGGCACCCGGCGTGCGCAGCAAGAACTGGATGAGGTAGAGCGCCACGAAGTTGAGCATGATCGTGACGATCACCTCGTGGGCTCCGGTGCGAGCCTTGAGCAGGCCCACAATTCCGCCCCAGATAGCGCCGCCGAGCAGACCGGCCAGGATAGCGACAATCAAGTGGATGCCAGCCGGCAGCTCGACCGCAAAAGCGACATAGCCAGCGGCCCCGGCGGCGATGAGCATCTGCCCACGACCACCGATGTTGAACATCCCCACCCGAAAGGCGAGCCCGACGCCGAGGCCGGCCGCGATCAGCGGCGTGGCGAAGGTGAGGGTTTCGGTCAGCGGGCGTATCGCGGTGAGAAAGTTCTGGGCCCGAAAGTTATAGATCGACCCCTGGAACAGGGCGGAATACGCGCCCGCGACGGCGTCCCAAACGGCCTGCAGCAGGTCGGCCGGACGGGAGAAGAAGTACCCGGCCGTCTCCTGCACGCGTTCGTTGGTGAATGCGATCAAAATGGCGCCGACCACGAGCGCGAACACGACGGCGAGAATGGAGATCATGGTGCTGCCGCCGGTGATGTCGCGCAGGCTTTGGGTCCAGCGCCCAGACCCGTCCTTCCGGCCAGGTCCGGCAGCCGGAGCGGCGGGAGCCGGCGCTGCCGGTGCCGTCAGGTCACTCACAGTGCAGCCTCGGTTTCGGGGGCGTGTTCGCCGGCCATCATAAGGCCCAGCGTGGCGCGGGGGGTGTTGCCAGGAACGATTCCAACGATTTCTCCTCGATACATCACCGCGATGCGGTCTGCGAGCGCGACGACCTCGTCGAGCTCGGTGGACACCACGATCACGGGAATACCCGAATCCCGCGTTTCGATAATGCGGGTGTGCACGAACTCGATCGAACCGACATCGAGCCCGCGGGTGGGCTGGGCTGCCACGAACAATCGCAGCTCCCGACTCAGCTCACGGGCGAGCACCACTTTCTGTTGGTTGCCACCGGAGAGCCGGCCAGCCTCCATGGCACTGCCCTGCGAACGAATATCGAACTCGTGAATCTTCTCGGCGGCGAATTTGGCTCGAAATCCCAGCTGGAGGTTTCCGCCCTTCACGAACGGCGCCCCGGAGCTGCGGTCCAGCATGAGATTCTCGGCGATGCTGAAGTCGGCGATGAGGCCGTCTTCGGTGCGGTCCTCGGGAACGAACCCAACGCCGGAATCGAGGATGTGCCGCACGCTGTAGCCGCGCAATGGTTTTCCGTCGAGTTCGATCGACCCGGTCACGTGGTGCTGCAGCCCGATCAGGGCTTCGGTCAGTTCGGTTTGGCCGTTGCCCTGCACCCCGGCAATGGCGAGCACCTCACCGGCCTGCACGTCGAAGCTCACGTTGTTGACGACGATCTGGTTGCGGGCGTCGATGACCGTGAGATTCTTTATCGACAGTGCGGTACCGCGCAGCTCCGGCGCGTTCTTGTGCACGGTCAGTTCGACGGCACGACCCACCATGAGTGATGCCAGCTCGGCGTTCGTCGCGGTCGGCGAGGCTTCACCGACAACGGTTCCCAAGCGGATGACGGTGATGCGGTCGGCGACGGCGCGCACCTCCCGCAATTTGTGCGTGATGAACACGATTGAGGTGCCGGACTCGGCGAGCTGGCGCATGATGATCATGAGCTCGTCGGTCTCTTGCGGGGTAAGCACGGCGGTGGGTTCGTCGAACACCAGCACCTTCGCATCTTGGGACAGCGCCTTGATGATTTCCACCCGCTGCTGCACACCGACCGGAAGGTCTTCGATCAGGGCGTCCGGATCGATATCGAAGCCGAAGCGGTCGGAGATCTCGCGAACCTTGGCGCGGGCCGCACTGAGATCCAGCCGGCCGCCGAAGGTGGTCTGTTCGTGGCCGAGCACGACGTTCTCGGCGACGGTGAACACCGGAACGAGCATGAAGTGCTGGTGCACCATGCCGATTCCCGCGTTCATGGCGTCGCCGGGACCGGCGAATTTCTGCACCACGTCGTCGAGCAGAATCTCGCCCTCTTCGGCAATGTACAGGCCGTACAGCACGTTCATCAGGGTGGACTTGCCAGCGCCGTTCTCACCCAGGAGGGCGTGAATTTCACCCGACTCGACGGTGAGGGAGATGTTGTTGTTGGCGACCAACGCACCAAAGCGCTTGGTGATGCCGCGAAGTTCGAGCTTCATTCATCCTGAATTCTTGAGTCGAGCATGGCGGGAGTGCACGAGGGTAATGAAATGGGGAGGCCGAAAAATCGGCCTCCCCATTGCTGTCAGCGTATTACTGCTTGGGCGAAGCGGGCGATTCCACCGTGATCGAACCGTCGATGATACCAGCCTTGATCGCGTCCAGCTCGTCGGTCATGGTCGCGGGGACCTTGGATTCGAAGTCGTGGAACGGCGCAACTCCCACGCCGTCGTTGGCCAGGGTACCGACGAATGCGGTGGCATCGAAGGCACCGGTGCCGGCACCGGTGACGACGTCGGACACGCCGACCTTGATGCCCTTGAGGATGCTGGTCAGGAACAGGTCAGCGCCATCCGGGTAGGTCTCGTATAGGTCGGCGTCGACACCGATCATGGCGATGTCCTTGCCCGAGCTCTTGATCGCTTCAATCGCGCTCAGGAAGATCGGTCCACCAACGGGAAGCAGCACGTCGGCGTTCTGGTCGATGAGGCCCTGGGCCTTGGCGAGCGAGTCGACGCCTGCAGCGAAGCCACCGGTGAAGGAGCCGGTCTGCGAGGCGACGTCCCAGCCGACGGTCTTAACGGACGTACCGTTCTGGTCGTTGAAGTAGGTGACACCGTCAGCGAAACCATCCATGAAGATGGTGACCGGGGGAATCTGAAGTCCGCCATAGGTTCCCACGACGCCGGTCTTGCTGTAGCCGGCTGCCGCGTAGCCGGCCATGAAGCCGGCGGGGGCGGTGTCGAACACGATCGGCTTGATGTTCGGCGCGTCTACCTCACCGTTGAAGTCGAGGTCGGCGGTGTCGTCGATGATGGCGTAGTTGACTTCGGGGTTGGCCAGAGCCGACTCGACCGTTGCGGCGGCGAGGTTGAAGCCGACGGTGACGATGAGAGAGCAGCCCTGGTCGACGAGGTTCTGCACGTTCGACTGGTAGTCAGTCTCGGTCGCAGACTCGACCGTGATCGGCGTGACGCCCAAGGACTTGGCCGCTTCGTTGAGTCCTTCGAAACCGAGCTGGTTGAACGACTTGTCGTCGAATCCACCCGCGTCAGAAACCATGCAGGGAACGAAGTCGCTGGCGGCGGCGGAGTTGGTGTTATCGGTGGTGGCGGGCGCCTGAGCACAGGCCGCGAGCATCGCCACTGAGCCGAACATTGCAAGACCGGTGAGTACGGTCTTACGGGTCGAAATTGTCAAGAGGACCTCCAGGATGCTGCCCAGCGAGATCGCTCGGGCGTGGTGCGATCCACGTTACCGAATGTGACGCTGCGCAGATGAGCATTGTGCGTGCGCGGGCGAGTCGTTACCAAGCCGCGACATTACCGAAACGATTCTCCCCTTATTGGGGTGAACTGGGGCCCTCTACCTTGATGATCCCGGCTATAATCGCGGCCCTGATCTGGTCGAGTTCGTCGCTTAGCTCGGGCGTCACCAGCGCGGCCAGGTCGTGGAAGTTGGAGATCTCGACGCCCCCGTTCTTGAGGGTTCCCACGAAAGCCGTGTTGTCGAAGGTGCCGTCGAGGTCAGCCCCGATGGTCTCCACCACGGCGTCCGAAGTGTTCTTCAGCACGCTCGTGAGCACGACCGACTGAAACTGCTCCGGCAGGGTCACATAGCCGTCGTTGTCGACCCAGATGATCGAGACGCCCGGGGTTTCGATCGCGGCGGCCGCCGCGCCCTGCCCGACCTGGCCGGCCACCGGCAGAATGATGTCGGCGCCCTGGTCGATGAAGGACTGGGCGAGGGCCTTACCCTTGTTGACGTCTTCGAAGTCGCCCGTGAAACTGCCGTCCTGGGCCTCTTTGTTCCAGCCGAGAACCTGCACGGCAGCCTTGTGCTTGTCGTTGTACATGGCGACGCCGTCGACGAAACCGTCCATGAACAGGGTGACGGGCGGCTGGTTGCCGCCGCCGAAAGTTGCCACAATGCCGGTTTTGGTCACGCCAGCGGCCAGATAGCCGGCCAGAAACGACGCCTGGGCGGTGTCGAAGACGATCGGTTTCACGTTGGGGGCATCGACGACCTCGTCGACGATTGCAAAGTGCACCTCGGGGTTCGCGGTGGCTTCGGCCAGCGTGGCGTCGGCGAGTTGGTAGCCGACGGTGAGAATGAAATCACAGCCGGTGGCGACGGCCTGGCTCACATTGGGCGCCAGATCGGTCTCCGAGGTCGAAACGATAGCGTCGGTATTGATGTTGTAGGTCGTCGCCGCTTCCTGCAGGCCTTCCCAGCTGGACTGGTTGAAGGACCGGTCTTCGAGGCCGCCCGAGTTCGTGACCATGCGGGCGCAGTAGTCGGGCGCCGTCGCATCCGCTGTCGTGGTGGGTGCCGGTGCCTGCGCGCACCCGGCCAGCAGCAGAGCGGATGCCGCGAGGGCAGAAACAGCAATCACACGACGCATGGACACTCCTTAAGCATGAATTGGAATTCTAGTCAGGAATGGCCTACAGCACATCGCTGGAGCCGGAGAGCTTTAGCGCGTCGACGACAGCCTTGACCTTCTGGGCGTTCGCGCTGGTCGTGACCAGCAGGGCGTCGGGAGTGTCGATCACGACGATGTCCTCCACCCCGATCAGTGCGATCATGCGACCGGTGTGGCTGACCACGATGCCGCTCGACGAGTCGGCGAGCACTCGCGCGCCCTCGCCGAGGATGGCGAGGTTGGATTTGCGGCCGCCGGAGTGCAGCTTGGCGATCGAGGCGAAGTCGCCCACGTCGTCCCAGTCGAACTGGCCGGGAATCACGACGAGCTTTCCGGCAGCCGCGGCGGGCTCGGCGATCGAATAGTCGATGGCGATCTTCTTCAGGCTCGGCCAGACCTGGTCGACGACAGCGCCGCGGGCCGGGGTGTCCCAGGCTTCGGCAAGTTTCATCAGTCCGGCGTGCAGCTCGGGCTCGGCCGAGGCAATCTCGGCCAGCAAGCGGTCAGCGCGCGCGATGAAGATGCCGGCGTTCCACAGGTAGTTGCCGTCGGCGAGGTATTGCTCAGCGACCTCGGGGCTCGGCTTCTCGACGAAGGAGTCGACGGCCAGGGCGGTCGGGGCGCCGTCGATGGGCAGGGACGCCGCGCTCTTGATGTAGCCAAAGCCGATCGCGGGCTCGGTCGGCTGGATGCCGATCGTGACGATGTAGCCGGCATCCGCTGCCGCAACCGCCTCGGTCACCGCCGAGCGGAAGAGGGCGTCGCCCTTGATGACCTGGTCGGCCGGGAACGATCCGATGATCACGCCGGGTTCGCGCAGCTGCAGAATGGCCGCGGCGAGGCCGATCGCGGCGGTCGAGTCGCGCGGTTCGCTTTCGAGAACGACGTTCGGATCGGCCAGTTCGGGCAGCTGCTGCTCGACGGCGGCACGGTGGGCACGCCCGGTGACGACCATGATGCGTTGCTCGGTCGAGAGCGGAACGAGGCGATCCCAGGTATCGCGCAGCAGGGTGTGGCCAGAGCCGGTGAGGTCGTGCAGAAATTTGGGGGCATCCGCTCGCGACAGCGGCCACAGCCGGGAGCCGATGCCGCCGGCGGGAATCACGCTGTACAGGCGGTCGATGGGCTCACTGAACGTAATCATTGGATCAGACTATCGGGCGGCCCCGATGCGAGCGCCTGACACCACTGTTCATGCGCCCGTCACCCGGCGGCAATCGTCGCGACTTAACCTCGAACCATGCGGATCGCAGTCATCAGCGAAAGTTTTCTCCCCACCGTGAGCGGGGTGACCACGAGTGTCTGCAAGGTGCTCGAACACCTGGCCGCCAACGGACACGAGGCCATGGTCATCGCCCCCTCCGGTGCCCCAGCCGAGTATGCGGGTTTTCCGGTGCACACCGTCTCCGCCGTCAACTATCGCGAATTTCCGGTGGGAATGCCCAGCCCGCAGGTGCAGAAGTTGCTCGCCGACTTTCGCCCGGACGTGCTGCACGCCGCCTCGCCGTTCCTGCTCGGCGCCCAGGGCATCAGCGCCGCCAACCGGCTCGACATCCCCTCGGTCGCGATCTTTCAAACGGATGTCGCCGGCTACGCTCACCGAAACCACCTCGGCCCCGCAACGGCCCTGGCCTGGCGATTCGTGAAGTGGGTACACGACGGTGCCACCCGCACCCTCGTTCCATCGTCGTCGTCGATGGCCGCCCTGCTGCGCCTCGGCGTGCCCCGCCTGGCCATGTGGACCCGCGGTGTCGACCTGACCGGTTTTCACCCCAATCTGAAGAACGATCCGGCGGTCGCCGCGCTCCGGGAACGGATTGCGCCCGCGCTCAAGACGGATGGCCAACGCGATGTGATCGTGGGCTACGTCGGTCGCATGGCCCCGGAGAAGCAGGTGGAGCGGCTTCGTGCGCTGCGCGGGGTGCCGGGCATCCGTTTGGCTCTCGTCGGAGACGGACCGAGCGTACCTTTTATACGGCGGGCCCTCGCGGGCATGCCGGTCACCTGGCTGGGGCGGCTGTCGGGCCGCGAACTCGCCGTCGCCTACGCGAGCTTTGACGTGTTCGTGCACGCCGGTACCGAGGAGACGTTCGGCCAGACGCTGCAGGAGGCGCACGCGGCCGGGCTGCCGGTGGTGGCCCCGCACGCCGGAGGGCCGATCGATCTGGTGGCGCACGGCGAGAACGGGTATCTGTTTCGACCGAATGACGACCGTGATCTCAAGCACTGGGTGTGCCAGCTCGCACTCGACCCCATGCTGCGTGCGCGCATGGGCGAAGCCGGGCGTCGCGCAGTGCTCGGGCGCTCCTGGCCCACGGTCTGCGCCGAGCTGGTCGACTACTACGAGCAGGCCATCGACGAGCGCCTCGCCGTGCGCGCCGACACTCACGTGCCACCCTCGATGCAACGTTAGGGCACCCTAACTGACACGAGAAGGCGGAGCACTTGTAGACTAACCACATGTGCTAATAGCGCATTCTCGGTCTCATTTAAGAGCCATAATTCAGCCAGGGAGGGTTGTTCATGCCACAGACGGCAGGAACCCTAGATTCTCAGCAGAAGACGACGTCACGTCGCCCCGCCGGCACCCTGTATCGGGGTAACACGGGCATGTGGTCGTGGGTATTGCACCGCATCACCGGCGTAGCAATTTTCTTCTTTCTGCTCGTCCATATTCTCGATACGGCGCTCGTGCGGGTCAGCCCCGAAGCGTACAACGCGGTTATCGGGCAGTACCAGACACCGATCATGGGTCTCGGTGAGGTCGCACTCGTCGGCGCCATCGTGTTCCACGCCTTCAACGGTCTGCGCATCATTCTGATCGACTTCTGGAACGCCAAGTACCAGCGGGTGCTGTTCTACGTCGTCATCGGCCTCTGGGTCGTCACCATGCTGGGCTTCGCGCCGCGCCACCTCATCAACGTGTTCAGCCACTAGGGGGCGACAATATGACTTCAACAATCGAAGCTCCCCGCAGCCCGTACACCCGCAGCACGAAGAAGAGCGGGGTCAACTGGGAAAAGTGGGGCTGGATCTACATGCGCGTCTCCGGCGTCGTGCTGGTTGTGCTCATCTTCGGCCACCTGTTCGTCAACCTCATGATCGGTGAGGGCGTCAGCGCCCTGAACTTCGCGTTCGTCGCCGGCAAGCTGACCAACCCGTTCTGGATGGTCTGGGACGTCATCATGCTCTGGCTCGCCTTGATTCACGGCGGCAACGGCATGCGCACCCTGGTCAACGACTACGCCACCTCGCGGATCAGCCGCGGCATCCTGAAGGTCGCGATTCTGGTCAGCGTCGTCGCGCTGATCACGCTCGGCACCCTCGTGGTGTTCACCTTCGATCCTTGCCCCGCCGGTGCGCCCGCCGACCTCGTGGCCTCGTTCTGTAAGTCCCTCTAGGAGCTGCACTAACAAATATGACTTCTTCCACAGCGTCCCCGGAGTCCACCGTCGTAGACGGCGTGCACTACCACCAGCACGACATCGTCATTGTGGGAGCGGGTGGAGCCGGCATGCGTGCCGCCATCGAAGCCGGCCCCCACGCCAGCACAGCGGTCATTTCCAAGCTCTACCCGACGCGTTCGCACACCGGTGCGGCGCAGGGCGGGATGGCTGCGGCCCTCGCCAACGTCGAGGAAGACAACTGGGAATGGCACACCTTCGACACGATCAAGGGCGGCGACTACCTGGTTGACCAGGACGCCGCCGAGATCCTGGCCAAGGAAGCCATCGACGCGGTCATCGACCTTGAGAACATGGGCCTGCCGTTCAACCGCACGCCTGAGGGCAAGATCGACCAGCGCCGTTTCGGTGGCCACACTCGCGACCACGGTAAGAGCCCGGTGCGTCGCGCCTGCTACGCCGCTGACCGCACCGGCCACATGATCCTCCAGACGCTCTATCAGAACTGCGTCAAGCGCGGCATCAACTTCTTCAACGAGTACTACGTACTTGACCTGGTCATGACCAACGTCGACGGTGTCGACCAGCCGTCGGCCGTGGTGGCCCTCGACCTGTCGAGCGGCGAACTGCACGTGTTCCAGGGCAAGGCGTTCATCTTCGCCACCGGTGGTTTCGGCAAGATCTACAAGACCACCTCCAACGCCCACACCCTCACGGGTGACGGCGTCGGCATCGTCTGGCGCAAGGGTCTGCCGCTCGAGGACATGGAGTTCTTCCAGTTCCACCCGACCGGGCTGGCCGGATTGGGCATCCTCTTGACCGAGGGAGCTCGCGGCGAGGGAGCAATTCTTCGGAACGCTTCAGGTGAGCGTTTCATGGAACGTTACGCACCGACCATCAAGGACCTCGCCCCGCGTGACATCGTCTCGCGCTGCATGCTCAAGGAGGTCGCGGAGGGTCGCGGCGCCGGGCCCGACAAGGACTACCTGTACCTGGACTGCACCCACCTCGGTAAGGAACTGCTCGAGACCAAGCTGCCCGACATCACCGAGTTCGCGCGCACCTACCTCGGCGTCGACCCGGTCACCGAGCCGGTTCCGGTCATGCCGACCGCGCACTACGCGATGGGCGGCATCCCGACCAACGTGAAGGCCGAAGTCTGGCGCAACAATGAGGTCGTCGTTCCCGGGCTGTACGCCGCCGGTGAGTGCGCCTGCGTCTCGGTGCACGGCTCGAACCGTCTCGGCACCAACTCGCTGCTCGACATCAACGTGTTCGGCAAGCGCGCCGGCAACAACGCCGTTGAGTACGTCAAGACGGCCGAGTTCGTTCCGCTGCCGGAAGACCCGGCCAAGGAGGTGCGCGAGCTGCTGGAAGGCATCCGCTCGTCGACCGGAACCGAACGCATCGCCGTGCTGCGCAAGATTCTGCAGGAAGAAATGGACAAGAAGGCTCAGGTGTTCCGCACCGATGAGTCCCTCGCCGAGGTCACAGAGACCATCCACCTGTTGCGTCAGCGCTACAAGAACATCGGCGTGCAGGACAAGGGTCGTCGATTCAACACCGACCTGCTCGAAGCCGTCGAACTGGGCTTTTTGCTCGACCTCGCCGAGGTCGTCGTCTACTCCGCCCGCAACCGCAAGGAAAGCCGCGGCGGCCACCAGCGCGAGGACTACCTCGTTCGTGATGACGAGAACTACCTCAAGCACACCATGGCGTACCTCAAGGGTGACGCCATGTCGGCCGATGCCGCCGACCACATCAAGCTTGACTGGAAACCGGTTGTCATCACCCGCTACCAGCCGATGGAGAGGAAGTACTAGTGAGTACCGCCACAATCGATAACAAGCCCGTCGTGCCCGAAGAGATCAAATCCTTCACGGTCACGCTCATTATTCGTCGCTTCAACCCGGAGGTCGACGACGAGCCGCACTGGCAGGATTTCGACGTGCAGCTCTACCCGACCGACCGCGTGCTCGACGCGCTGCACAAGATCAAGTGGGA
The DNA here is from genome assembly GCF_004403435.1 of Cryobacterium sp. TMT1-66-1. Classification (NCBI taxonomy): domain Bacteria; kingdom Bacillati; phylum Actinomycetota; class Actinomycetes; order Micrococcales; family Microbacteriaceae; genus Cryobacterium; species Cryobacterium sp. TMT1-66-1. The sequence continues at coordinate 29,861 of NZ_SOGP01000017.1, read as the reverse complement.
GCAGGACGGCTCGCTGACCTTCCGTCGCTCCTGCGCTCACGGCATCTGCGGCTCGGATGCCATGCGCATCAACGGCCGCAACCGTCTTGCCTGCAAGACGCTCATGAAGGACCTCGACGTTACGAAGCCCATTTATGTGGAGGCCATCAAGGGCTTGCCGCTGGAGAAGGACCTCATCGTTGACATGGAGCCGTTCTTCGCCTCCTTCAAGGCAATACAGCCGTTCATGATGAACAGCGTCAAGCCGGAAAAGGGCAAGGAGCGCATCCAGACGGTCGCCCAGCGCGCGCGCTTCGACGACACCACAAAATGTATTCTCTGCGCGGCATGCACGTCGAGCTGCCCGGTATTCTGGACCGACGGCCAGTACTTCGGCCCGGCCGCCATCGTCAACGCGCACCGTTTTATCTTCGATTCGCGCGACGATGGCGCCCAAGTGCGCCTCGACATTCTCAACGACAAAGAGGGCGTGTGGCGTTGCCGCACGACCTTCAACTGCACGGATGCCTGCCCCCGCGGCATCCAGGTGACCCAGGCCATCGCCGAGGTCAAGCAGGCCATCATGCGAGGCAAGGCGTAACTGCTCGATTGCATGACTGACACCCCCGTCGATTCGACGGGGGTGTTCGTGCATCCGGTTAGGCTGAACCAGTGAAAGAGCTTCTGGCGCGCATCCAGGCCTGGCGCCCCGTGCGGGTGTACGCACACTTCGCCCAGGTGGGCGGAGGCGTGCTCGCGGCCGGCATGTCGTACCAGGCTATCTTTGCCATCTTCGCCGCGATCTGGGTGGGGTTCTCCGTCGCCGGTCTGGTGCTCACCGAAAACCAGGGCCTGCTGAATGCGGTGTACGCGCTGATCAACCAATCGGTCCCCGGCCTGATCGGCACCTACGGTGTCATCGATCCGAGCCTGCTCGCCACGGGAAAGGTTTTCACCTGGACCGGTGCGATCGCCCTCGGCGGCTTGCTGATCACCGCACTGAGCTGGCTCTCCACTACCGCCCAGGCCGTGCGCACCGTGTTCGGGATGCCGCCGCAGACCACGTTCTTTCTGCTGGTCAAGCTGCGCGAGCTTGGCCTTGGCCTGCTGTTCGGGCTTGCCCTGGTCGTATCGGCGGCCGTTTCCCTGGCCAGCACGGCGCTGCTCGGCGGCCTGTTCGCGCTGTTCCATCTTCCCCAGGACTCCTTCTACTACGAGGCATCGGCGCGGGTGATCGGACTGGTCGTCGTGCTCGTGATCGACACGATCACCCTGGCCGGTCTGTTCCGGGTGCTGTCCCGCGTGCGCATTCCACCTCGGCGACTGTTGGCCGGCGCCCTGCTCGGCGGCGCTGGCCTCGGCGCGCTGAAAATTCTCGGCGGCACCCTGCTCGGGGGCGCCAGCAACAATCCGTTGCTCGCGACCTTCGCCGTGATCATCGGTCTGCTCATCTGGTTCAATCTGGTGAGTACCGTCACCCTGATCGCCGCCGCGTGGATCGCCGTGGGCATGGTTGACGCCGGCATCCCCCCACACACCCTCAACGCTGACGAGGCCGCCGACAACCAGCAGCAGCAGATGCAGGACGCCCTGCGGCTGACCGCGCAGTTCGAGCTGACCGCCGCGCGGGCAGACCTCGATGCGTCGCCCTGGTACGCCCGGTGGAGCGCCCGGCGTCGGCTCACCGCCGCCGAGGCACGGGTAGCAGAATACGCCCTGGCCGATGAGGCTCCGGTGCCCTAACTAGACTTGACCCATGTCTTCTGCCAAACCCCTTCGTATTGCCAGCATCAACACGAACGGGGTACGAGCCGCGTACCGCAAGGGGATGGGCGACTGGCTGAATGCCCGAGACGTTGACATTCTCGCGATTCAGGAAGTGCGTGCCTCCACCGAGGACCTCGAGGGACTGCTCGGGCCGCACTGGAACATTCTGCACGATGCCGCCACCGCGAAGGGGCGGGCCGGGGTCGCCTTGGCGAGCCGCGCCGGGGCATCCATTCACCGGGTAGCTCTCGGCACCGAAGAATTCGACAGCGCCGGCCGCTGGCTCGAAGCCGACTACGAGGTCAACGGGCAGGTCGTCACCGTCGTGAGCACCTACGTGCACTCCGGCGAGACCGACACCCCCAAGCAGGTCGAGAAGTACAAGTTTCTGGACGCCATGCTCGCCCGGCTGCCTGAGCTCACCGCGCACAGCCCGCTCGCGCTCGTACTCGGCGACCTGAACGTGGGGCACCGCACGCTGGATATCAAGAACTGGCGCGGAAACAAGAAGCACGCCGGCTTCCTGCCGGAAGAGCGGGAGTATTTCGACCGTATCCTCGGAGCGGAAGGCGACCCCCTGTACAACGCGGGTGCCGGACTCGGCTGGGTCGATATCGGGCGCAAATGGGCCGGCGAGGTCGAGGGACCGTACACCTGGTGGTCCCAGCGCGGCCAGGCTTTCGACAATGACACCGGGTGGCGGCTGGACTACCATCTGGCCAGCCCGCTGTTGGCGGCATCCGTTGGTTCCTACGCGGTCGATCGGGCCGCGGCGTACGACCAGCGCTGGAGCGACCACTCCCCCGTCGTTGTTGACTATGACCTTTCTGGAGCGCTGAACTCATGACCAAACCCCGCCTGTATTCGGGCATGCAGCCCTCCGCCGAGTCCCTGCAGATCGGCAACTACATTGGCGCGCTGCTCAACTGGAAGTCGCTGCAGCAGACGCACGACGCGTTCTTCTCCATCGTCGACCTGCACGCCATCACCGTGGCGCAGGAGCCTTCAAAGCTGCGGGAGAACACCCGCGGCACTGCGGCGCAATATATTGCGGCCGGCATCGACCCGTCGGCGTCGACGCTGTACGTGCAGTCGCACGTCGCCGCGCATGCCCAGCTGGCCTGGGTTCTGAACACCATCACCGGGTTCGGTGAGGCCAGCCGCATGACGCAGTTCAAGGACAAGTCCGCGCGGCACGGAGCCGACGCGACCACCGTGGGCCTGTTCGCCTACCCGACGCTGATGGCCGCGGACATTCTGCTGTACCAGACCGAGGTGGTGCCGGTCGGGGAAGACCAGCGACAGCACGTCGAGCTCACCCGAGACCTCGCGCTGCGCTTCAACTCGCGCTTCGGCGACACCTTCACGATTCCCGAGGTGGCGATCGTGAAGGAAACCGCGAAGATCTACGACCTGCAGAACCCCGTGTCGAAGATGAGCAAGTCGGCCGAATCGCACGCCGGGGTCATCTGGTTGCTTGACGAGCCCGGTGTGACTCGCAAGAAGATCATGCGCGCGGTGACGGATGCCGATGGCGGCGTGGTGTTCGACCGCGAGAACAAGCCGGGTGTGGCGAACCTGCTCACGATCTACTCCGTGCTGGCCTCGCGCACGATCGAGTCGCTCGAAACCGAGTATGCCGGGCGCGGCTACGGCGATCTCAAGAAGGGGCTGGTCGAGGTTGTTCTGGGCACCTTCGACCCGATTCGCGAGCGCGTCGCCGAACTGCTCGGCGATCCGGCCGAGCTCGACCGGGTGCTGGCGTCGAACGCCGCCCGGGCCGACGCTGTCGCGGACGAGACCCTCGCGACCGTCTACGACCGCGTAGGCTTCCTCCCCCGCCGCTGATGCGTCCGTTCGCTTTGTCGTCGCCCTTGGTATTGCTCGATGAGCCGGTGTCCGGCGACGCCGATCGGGTCTTCGAGTACTGCCAGGACCCGATCTTCGAGCGTTTTCTGACCGTTCCGTGGCCGTATTGCCGGGAGCACGCCGAAGGATTCCTCAACGAGTATGTTCCCGCCGGATGGATGTCGGATCGGGAATATACCTGGGCGCTGCGCGATACGCCCGGGGCGGAGCTTCTGGGCGTGATCGCGCTGCGCTTGACCGGAGAATCCGTCGCGGCCGACGCTTCCGTCCACCGGGTGGGGTCCATCGGCTTCTGGTTGGGCGCCCCGCACCGTGGCCGCGGGCTCATCCCCGAAGCGCAACGACTGGTCGCCGATTGGGCGTTCTCATCCAGACTCATCGATGTTCTGCACTGGGAGTGCCTGCTCGGAAACGTCGCGTCAGCCCGAGCGGCGTGGAAGTCGGGGTTTCGATATTCCGGGGTGGGGCCATCCGTCGCCGCCTACCGGGACGGAAGCTACCCTGACTCGTGGCAGGGCCACCTCGCCGCCGGAGACGACCGTGGGCCACAGCCCGGCTGGCCCGCAGAGGCCCTGGGCTCGTGATGATGCCGAGGGTTGTGCTGTTCGACCTCGACGACACCCTCTTCGAGCACCGGGGAGCGGTTGCAGCGGGCATTCTGCTGCACCTCGACCGGATCGGCGGCGAATTCGCTACCGGCGACCGGACGGCGGCCACCGCGCTCTGGGATGCACTCGAGGAGGAGCACTACCACTCCTACCTCGCCGGCACTCTGGATTTCGCCGGCCAACGCCGCGCCCGCGCCCAGGACTTCGCGGCGTCATTCCGCGTTTCGTTGACTGACGCCGAGGCTGACGCCTGGTTCGACGACTACTTCCTGAGGTACCGGGCCAGTTGGCGGCTGCACGACGACGCCCTCCCCTGCCTCGATGCGCTGGTGGAGCTTCTGCCCGGAGTGCGTTTTGGCCTCATCACGAACGGCGACCCGGTCTTTCAGGGCGAGAAAATTTGGCGGGTCGGATTGCACGACCGGTTCGAGCACGTCGTCACCTCGGGTGCACTCGGCGTCGCCAAGCCCGACGTGCGCATCTTCGAGCACGCCTGCGCCCTGTTCGGCGTGCCCGTGTCAGAGGCGGTGTATGTCGGGGACCGGCTCCGCACGGATGCTCTGGGCGCGGCTGCTGCGGGACTGACGGGGGTCTGGCTCGACCGCGCCACCGCATCCGCTGTCCCACTAACGCCTGCCGACAAAATAGCCGCCGCGCGCCTTCGTATTCTTCGGATCGAGACCTTGGCCGAACTCACCAGTGCGCTCAGCGGGCAGTCAGTGGAATGGCGCCCGGCCTAACTCCAATTCGCGGCCGCAAATTGCAGGAGTTATGCGGCTGGGCCAGGCGGAAAGGGGAGACAGAGCGGAGGCCGGATGGCCAGCTGCTCGTCGAGGCGAGAGGCCGAAAGCCCGGCTCCGCGTTGGCGGGGCCGGGCTTTGGGTCACACGGGCGAAGGCTAGCGCACGTCTTCGTCTACCCAGTCGAGGGTCTTCGTTACGGCCTTCTTCCAGTTGCGCAGGAGGCGGTCGGCCTCGTCCTTGTCCATGGAGGGCTCCCAACGGGAGTCTTCCTGCCAGTTGGCGCGGAGGTCGTCGAGGCCGCTCCAGAATCCGACCGCTAGGCCGGCCGCATACGCGGCACCGAGGGCGGTGGTCTCGGCGACGACCGGGCGCACGACCGGCACGCCGATGATGTCGGCCTGGAACTGCATGAGCAGGTCGTTCGCCGTGGCGCCGCCGTCGACCTTGAGCTCAGTCAGCGGCACGCCGGAGTCGGCGTTGACCGCGTCGAGCACCTCGCGGGTCTGGTACGCAATGGCCTCGAGCGCTGCGCGTGCGATGTGACCCTTGTTGACGTAGCGGGTAAGGCCGACCAGGGCACCGCGGGCGTCGGACCGCCAGTACGGCGCGAACAGGCCGGAGAAGGCCGGTACGAAGTAGGCTCCGCCGTTGTCCTTGACCGTCTTGGCGAGGTCTTCGATCTCAGAGGCGTTCTTAATGATGCCGAGCTGGTCGCGCATCCACTGCACGAGCGACCCGGTCACGGCGATCGATCCTTCGAGCGCGTAGTGCACGGGGGCGTCGCCGAGCTTGTAGCCGACCGTGGTGAGCAGGCCGTTCTTCGAGTGGATGATCTCGGTGCCGGTGTTGAAGATCAGAAAGTTACCGGTGCCATAGGTGTTCTTCGCTTCGCCCTGGTCGAAGGCGGCCTGGCCGAAGGTTGCGGCCTGCTGGTCGCCGAGGATGCCGGCGATCGGCACCTCGCGCAGCAGGCTGTGCCCGCTCGCGATGCCGTAGACCTCGGAGGAAGACTTGATCTCGGGCAGCATCGACTTCGGCACGTCGAAGATGGCGAGGATCTCGTCGTCCCACTGAAGGGTTTCGAGGTCCATGAACATGGTGCGGCTCGCGTTGGTGACGTCGGTCGCGTGCACGCCGCCCTCGATGCCACCGGTCAGGTTCCAGAGGACCCAGGAGTCGGTGGTGCCGAACAGGAGGTCGCCGGCATCCGCTTTGGCGCGGGCACCCTCGACGTTTTCGAGGATCCAGACGATCTTGGTGCCGGAGAAGTAGGTGGCCAGCGGCAGGCCGACCTTGCCCTTGAACCGCTCGACACCGCCATCCGCTGCGAGACGATCGACGATCGGCTGGGTTCGCGTGTCCTGCCAGACGATGGCGTTGTAGACGGGCACGCCGGTGTTCTTGTCCCAGACGACAGCGGTCTCGCGCTGGTTGGTGATGCCGATGGCTTCGATGTCGTGGCGCGTGATGTTCGCCTTTGACAGCGCCTGGCCGATGGCCTCACGGGTGTTGTCCCAGATTTCCTTCGGGTCATGCTCGACCCAGCCGGCCTGCGGCAGAATCTGTTCGTGCTCGAGCTGGCCGGTCGAAATGATCGACCCCGCCTTGTCGAACACGATCGCGCGGGAGCTCGTGGTTCCCTGGTCGATGGCGAGAACGTACTTGGCCATGTGTAACTCCTTTGTTGTTCCAGGTGGAATTTCTAAGTTTAAAGCGGATGCTGCAGAATACGTCGAATGGCTTAGCCCAGGATGGGTAGCAGCACTCCCGACGAGGCGCCGGCAAGGACGCCACCGATGATGGGGCCCACGACCGGCACCCAGGAATAGGACCAGTCGCTCGACCCTTTGCCCTTGATCGGCAGCAGGAAGTGCGCGATGCGGGGTCCGAGGTCACGGGCGGGGTTGATGGCGTAACCGGTGGGCCCACCGAGAGAGGCACCGATCGCGATCACGAGCAGGGCCACCGGCAGGGCGCCGAGGGCTGCCAGGCCGCCGCCGTCGCCGTTGCGGCCGAAACCGATGACGACGAAGACGAGCACGAAGGTGCCGATGATCTCGGTGACGAGGTTCCAGCCGTAGGAGCGGATGGCTGGCCCGGTGGAGAAGACGCCGAGCTTGTTGGCGGCTTCCGGCTCCTGGTCGAAGTGCTGCTTGTAGGCGAGCCACACCACGACGGCGCCGAGGAAGGCACCGATCATCTGGGCGCCGATATAGGTCAGCGTCGATACGACATTGACCGGCACGCCCGAACCGAAGGTGTCGGCCCCACTCGCGACGAGACCGAGGGTGACGGCCGGGTTCAGGTGGGCACCGGAGTTGTAGGCGGCGATCACACCGGCGTAGACCGCGAGGCCCCAGCCGATGGTGACCATGAGAAAGCCGCCGCCGAAACCCTTGTTCTTGGCGAGGGCGACGTTGGCGACCACGCCACAGCCGAGTAGCACGAGGATGGCCGTTCCCACGACCTCTGACATAAAGACGACACCGAGATTGTCCACATTGACCTTTCAGATGGGGTGCTGCTGTTCACCGCGCTCGACCTAGTTGTCGAGTGCGGCTGTCGTGCGTTGTGTCTAAAACGTATCGGCGCCCAAGGCGGAGTGAGCCGGTTTCGCCTGCACATTCGTGCAGATTGTCGGCAATCGTCAGCCCCGGACGGGGGGGGAGGCGCCGAAGACGGCGGCCTCGCTGACGGCAGCGAGGTCGACCCCGTGCGCGTCGATCAGGATGCCGCGTGCCAGCTCGATTTCTTCGGCCCGGCGTTCGGCGTCCCAGCCGAGCACGGGGGCGACGACGAGCGCGAGCTCTTTGATCAGCGGGGTGGTGACCGCGCCAACGAAGGCCATGCTGGTGCGGCGCAGGAGCACGTCGATCAGGCGCACGACGCTCTCGGTCGATGCCAGAAACTCGATCTCACGCCGGCTGTAGGCCGCGTTGTGCTGGAGCGGGGCATCCGCCGGACCGCTTGGGTCGGTCAAGAACTCGATGACCTCGCTGGCCCGCGTTCCGTACCGGGCGAGCAGGGCTGCGGCGCGGTCAGTGCCGACCTCGTCGCCGTGGGCGGTGACCCAAACCTGGTGGGCGGCATCCGTTGCCGGGAAGTTGCGCCCGCCACCGACGGCCAAGCCCTCGGTCGAGACGGTGCGCGGCAGGCCAAGCAGCTTCAGAATGTCGGTGCTCAGGTTTTCGGCCAGGGCACGGAACGTTGTCCACTTGCCTCCGACCAGGCTGAGCAGGGTGCCGTCGGCGGCGCCGGCACGGGGCAGCGGACGCGACTCGATGCGGTAGTCGCGGGAGACGAAACCGGGGGCCTCATCGTCGTGGCGGGGCAGCGGGCGCACACCGGCAAAGCGAAACACGATGTGCGAACGATCGACCTTTACCGTTGGGAAAACGTGCGCGACCAAGTCGAAGAAGTAGTCGATCTCAGGTTCGGTGCACCGAACCGGCTTGGTCATATCGTGCTCGAGGTCGGTGGTACCGACCAGAACGCGGCCCTTGAGCGGGTAGATCAACACGATGCGACCGTCTTCATGCTCGAAGAAGATCTCGCGTCCACCGGTTGCCGCGAGCAGCTCCGGGTTGTCGAGCACCACGTGGGACCCTTTGGTGCCGCCCATGAAGGTGCTCGGCTGGCCGAGGGCAGAGTTGGTGAGGTCGGTCCAGGGGCCACTGGTGTTGACGACGACATCCGCCTGGAATCGGAATTCATCGCCGGTGATGGTGTTGCGCAGGAGCACACCGTTCTCATCCATTCCGGCGGCTTCGACGTAGTTGGCGGCGCGGGCGTGGGGACCGGCGTCGAGGCCGTCGCGCAGCACATCGAGGGCGAGACGCTCAGGGTCGTGCATGGCGGCGTCATAGTAGGTGGCGGTGTACTTGAGGCCGGGGTTCAGCAGCGGCAGGGCGGCGAGCGCCTTGGCACGGCCCTTGAACTCGTGGCGCGGCACGGTGCCGCCGTCGCGGGAGAAGGCGTCGTAGATCATCATGCCGAGCTTGATGAGCATGGCGCCGCGCTCAACGTGCTTGGCTCCCTGCTTGTGGGTCAGGAACCGGAGCGGCGCAGCCATCACACCGGAGAAGGTGGAGAAGATGGGAATGGTCGTCTGCAGCGGCTTGACGTAGTGCGGCGCGATCTTGAGCAGGCTGTTGCGCTCCGTCACCGACTCCTTCACCAAGCGAAACTCACCGTTTTCGAGGTAGCGCACGCCGCCGTGGATCATGTGCGAGCTGGCCGACGAGGCGCCGGAGACGAAGTCGTTCTTTTCTACGATGACCACGTCGACGCCCTGCAGTGCCAGATCGCGGAAGGTCGCGATGCCGTTGATGCCTGCGCCGATGATGAGCACCTGGGCGTTCGGATGAGCGGAGATCGCGGTCGAAGTCTGTGAGTTTAAGAACGACATTGTTGTCACCTCTGTCTCGGGCTTGCACTCGACAAGCCATGTGAATAGATTCATTCTGACAGTCCCACATAATTTCTCAACCGGATTGAACATACGTGCAAGGAGCCGCTGTGACCTTCGAGACCGACCCCGTGCAGTCCGACCGCAGCCGCGATGCCCTCACCGCCGCGCACCTGTACTACATGCAGGACCTCACAATGGATGCCATCGCCCAGGAGCTGCATACCTCCCGTTCCTCCGTCTCCCGCCTGCTCAGCCACGCTCGAGAGACCGGCCTGGTCGACATCCAAATCAAGTCCCCACTCGATGCCCCGAGTCACCTCGAGCAGCAGATCGAGGCTCGATTTCAGATCACCGCGCACGTCGTTCCGGTTCCGGACAGCGCGAGCGATGTCGATCGGCTCGAGCGTGTGGCCCTGTCTGTTGCACGGATTCTCGGCCAATACTTTGACTCGAATATGACCATGGGTATCGCCTGGGGTTCGACCATGAACGCGATCAGCCGGCACGTGACGCCCAAGCAGACGCACAACTCGCAGATCGTGCAGCTCAACGGCGCCGGGAATATGCGTACGACCGGTCTCGGCTACGCGAGTGAGATTCTCGGCCGTTTCGGAACGGCCTTCGGCGCGCATGTGCAGCAGTTTCCGGTGCCGGCCTTCTTCGACGACCCCGCGACCAAGCAGGCGCTGTGGCGCGAGCGCAGCATCAGTCGCCTGATCGATATGCAGTCCATCATGGATATCGCCCTGTTCGGCCTCGGTTCTCCGTTCTCCGGCGTGATCAGCCGGGTCTACGCCGGCGGCTACCTCGAGCAGGCCGAATTCGACGCCCTCAGCGCGGCCGGCGTGGTCGGCGACGTCGCGACAGTGTTCTACCGCGCCGACGGTTCGGCCGACGATATCGCCATGAACGAACGCTCCACCGGTCCGGACTTCACCGCGCTGCGCCGCACCCCGCGCCGCATCTGCGTTGTGGCCGGTCGCTCCAAGCTCGCGAGCCTGCGCGGCGCTCTGGCCGCACACCTCATCACCGACCTGTTCGTCGACGAGAGCACAGCCCGCGCCCTGGTCGAGGCAAACTGATCGGATATTGAACGGAATACCACGGCGCGCAGGCTGTTGCACTATAACTAGAAGTACTACACGTGCTCCGGGGTCGGTGTAATTCCGAACCGGCGGTTAAAGTCCGCGACCCGTTAGTCCCTTTGACGAGGGACCGACGGTTGAGCTGGTGAAACTCCAGCACCGACGGTTAAAGTCCGGACGGGAGGCGCACGAGTTGGTTGGCCCCTACGGTTGACCGACGGGTTTTAGGCATGATGATGCACACCCACGCCCCCGGAGCTCGTCCGACACGGATGAGGGCGGGATGACCAACAACGCGGCAGTGAACGTGGGCCTGCAGAGCGCCATGCGCCGCGCCCTCGAGCTTGCCGCCCAGGGCCTCGCCACCGGAGTCAACCCGCGTGTGGGCTGCGTAATTCTGAATGCCAACGGCGAGACCCTCGCCGAAGGGTGGCACCGCGGCGCCGGCACCCGGCACGCGGAGGTCGACGCGCTCGCACAGCTCGACCCCGGCGCCGCTCGCGGAAGCACCGTCGTTGTCACGCTCGAACCGTGCAACCATATCGGCCGCACCGGTCCGTGCGCAGAGGCCCTGATCGATGCCGGCGTGGCCCGCGTCGTGTACTCGGTGACCGACCCGGGCCAGCACTCCTGCGGCGGGGCCGACCGGCTGCGCGCCGCCGGCATCGAGGTGCAGGGCGGGCTGTGCGCCAATGTCGGCGAGGCTTTTCTCGCCGACTGGCTCGTCGCCGCCCGCCTCGGTCGCCCGTTCGTCACTCTCAAATGGGCGTCGAGCCTCGACGGGCGCGCCGCCGCCGCCGACGGCTCCAGCCGTTGGATCACCGGCGATGCGGCCCGCCTCGACGTGCACCGACGTCGTAGCGCCTCCGATGCGATCCTGATCGGCACCGGCACCGTTCTCGCCGATGACCCCGCCTTGACCGCGCGCGACGCCGATGGTGGGCTGCTCCCCCGGCAGCCCGTGCCCGTGGTGGTCGGGCGACGCGAGGCGCCGGCATCCTCTGCCCTGTTTGCGCACCCGCAGCAGCCGCTGTTCTTCGACGGCCTCGACCTGCCCGGCCTACTCGCCGACCTGCACAAACGCGCCGTGCGCAGCGTGTTCATCGAGGGCGGCCCAACCGTGGCGAGCGCGTTCGTGGCCGCCGGGCTGGTCGACGAATACCTCGTCTACCTCGCGCCGACGCTGATCGGCGGCCCGCGACTGGCCCTCACTGACATCGGCGTAGCCGCAATCGGCGAGCAGCGCCGCCTCTCTATCCACTCCCTCGACCGCCTCGGCGACGATGTTCTCATCGTGGCCCGACCGCTCACACCCTAAGGAACCCATGTTCACCGGAATCATCGAGGAGCTCGGCCAGATCGAGCGCATCGAGACCACAGCGGATGCCGCCCGCCTCACCATCCGCGGCCCACTCGTGGTCGACGGCGCCGGTCACGGCGACTCCATCGCCGTAGCCGGCGTCTGCCTCACCGTGGTCGAACGCACCCCCGACACGTTCACCGCCGACGTGATGGCCCAGACCCTGTCGATGTCGACCCTGTCTGACGCCAGAGTCGGCTCCACGGTCAACCTCGAACGCGCCGCCCTCGTCGGCGGACGACTCGGCGGCCACATCGTGCAGGGCCACATCGACGGCACCAGCACCGTACTCGCCGTCACCCCCGGCGAGGCCTGGCGGGTGCTGCGATTCAGCCTCAGCGCCCAGCTGGCGCCGCTCGTGGTCGGTAAGGGGTCGATCGCCATTGACGGTGTCTCCCTCACCGTGAGCAACATCAGCCCGGCCACCGATGTGAACCAGTGGTTCGAGGTGTCGCTCATTCCGGAGACCCTCACCGCCACCACCCTCGGCGAACGCGCCGTCGGCGACCGGGTCAACATCGAGACCGACATTCTGGCGCGCCACGTCGAACGGATGCTGGCCCTCGCCACCCACAATTCCCAGCCCGAAGCAGCAACAAGGAGCGCATCATGAGCCTCGCCGATATTCCCTCCGCACTCGACGCCCTGCGCCTCGGCCGACCGGTCATCGTCGCCGACGACGAGGGCCGCGAAAACGAGGGCGACGTCATCATCTCCGCCCAGCTGGCCACGCAGGAGTGGATCGCCTGGACCGTGCGCTACTCCTCCGGATTCATCTGCGCGCCGATGACCAACGAGATCGCCGACCAGCTCGACCTGCCGGTGATGGTGCTCAACAACGAGGACCCACTCGGCACCAACTACACGGTGAGTGTCGATGCCGCCGACCGGCTGTCGACCGGCATCAGTGCCGCCGACCGCGCCCACACCCTGCGGGTGCTGGCCGACCCGCAGTCGGCCCCGGCCAGCCTGCACCGCCCCGGCCACATCCTGCCGCTGCGGGCCCGCGACGGCGGCGTGCGAGAGCGCGGCGGCCACACCGAAGCCGGCGTCGACCTCATGAAACTGGCCGGCCTGGTTCCGGTCGCCGCGATCGCCGAGATCGTCGCCGAGGACGGCGAAATGATGCGCCTGCCCGGCCTGCTCGAACTCGGTGAGCGCGAGGGACTGCTCGTCATCACGATCAAAGACCTGATCAGCTACCTGGACGAGTTCCACCCGAACGAGGCGCTGCCGACGATCGCCCCGATCATCGAGGCCCCGCGGGTCGACTTCGAGGTGGAGACCACGGTGCCCACCCGGCACGGGGCCTTCCGGGTACGCGCCTACCGGGACCGCTCCACCGGTGCCGACCACGTCGCTTTCGTCGCCGGAACCCCGGTCAATGGCGCCATTGTGCGGGTGCACTCCGAGTGCCTCACCGGGGAGGCCTTCGGCTCGCTCAAGTGCGAGTGCGGACCGCAGCTCGACGCCTCCCTCGACATCATCCAGGCGGAAGGGGGCGTCGTCGTCTACCTGCGCGGCCAGGAGGGGCGCGGCATCGGCCTGATCAACAAGCTGCGCGCCTACGAGCTGCAGGAGGACGGCCTCGACACCCTCGACGCCAACCTCGCGCTGGGGCTGCCCGGCGACAGCCGCGATTACGGCGCGGCCACCAGCATCCTGCACGATCTGGGTTTGCAGTCGGTGCGGCTGCTCACCAACAACCCGGAGAAGGTGCGTCAACTTGAACTGCACGGCGTCGCCGTGACCGAACGGGTGCCGCTCGTCGTGGGTATCGGCGAGTTCAACGAGGAGTATGTCGCCACCAAACGTGACCGCATGGGTCACCACATTTCCAACATCGAAATCATGAACGGAATCGCCTAATGGCTGGGACAGGACCCACAATCAGCGTTGACGGACGCGGCCTTCGGCTCGTCATCGTTGCCGGTCTGTGGCACACCGGCATCACCGACGGCCTCATCGCCGGCGCGACCCGGGTGCTCGAAGCGAGCAACGCCGAATTCTCACTCGTTCGCGTTCCGGGCAGCTTCGAATTGCCCGTCGCCTGCAAGGTCGCGCTCGATAGCGGTGCCGACGCGGTCGTCGCGCTCGGCGTGATCATTCGCGGCGGCACCCCCCACTTCGAGTTCGTTTCGAATGCGGCAACGGATGGCCTCGCCCGCGTCGCCCTCGACACCGGCAAGCCTGTGGGGTTCGGCGTCTTGACGCTGGACGACGAGCAGCAGGGCCTCGACCGGGCCGGATTGCCCGGGTCGAAGGAAGACAAGGGCGAGGAGGCGGCATCCGCTGCCCTCTCGACCGCGTTGGTGCTTCGGGAGTTGCGCGGGCACATCGGGTAGGGGGCGGCGTCTTTGTGTCTCTAGGCTGAACGCATGGACCTTATACGCAATATTCTGCTCATTCTGCACTTCGTCGGACTGGCTTCGCTGCTCGGCGGCTTTCTCGTGCAGATCAAGCCGATCATTGCCGGCAAGGGCACGATCGTCGCCGCAATGTTCCACGGTGCGCTGACGCAGCTGGTCACCGGCGTGCTGCTCGTCGGCATCATCGAGATGGGTTCGCTCGGCCACATCGACAATGCCAAGATCGGCGTCAAGCTGGTCGTGCTCATCGTGATCACCGTGCTCGTGATCGTCAACCGCAAGAAGCCGAGCGTTTCATCGCTCGTGCTCTGGGCCATTGGCGCCTTGACCCTGGCCAACGTTGCCATCGCGGTGCTCTGGAAGTAACTGCGCGAAAGCGGGCTAAGGTGCTTTGTGACCTCTACACGCGGCCACACCACCATTCGTGCGTAAACGCTTCCGCGGGAAGTCAGATCGACTTGCGGGTTTCGTCGGCGCTCAGCCATCCTTTCGAAAGCGTTCCATCCTCATGTCAACAAGCACAGCGTCAGTATCGACGCCGACTACACCTCTCAATCCGAAGAGTCGCATCATCATGGCGAGCCTCATCGGCACGACCATTGAGTTCTACGACTTCTACGTCTACGCGACGGCAGCCGTTCTGGTCTTCCCGCACCTGTTCTTTCCGACCGGCAACGACACCACCGCGCTGCTCGCCTCCTTCGCCGTCTTCGGCGCTGCGATGGTCGCCCGCCCGATCGGCGCGCTGTTCTTCGGCCACTTCGGTGACCGCAAGGGACGCAAGGCCACCCTGGTCGGCGCTCTGCTCACGATGGGTATCGCGACCTTTTTGATCGGCCTGCTGCCGACCTACGCCATGATCGGCTGGTGGGCACCGCTCATGCTCGTCATCCTGCGTCTCGCCCAGGGCTTCGCCCTCGGTGGGGAGTGGAGCGGCGCGGCGCTGGTTGCGACCGAGAATGCTCCGGTCGGCAAGCGCGCCTGGTATGGCACCTTCCCGCAGGTCGGCGCCCCGCTCGGCTTCATCATTGCCAACGGCCTGTTTCTCGGCCTCGCCCTCGCGCTACCGTCGACCGACCCGACCCGTCCGTCGGAGGCGTTCCTCGAGTGGGCCTGGCGCGTGCCGTTCCTGTTCTCGGCCGTGATGGTCATCGTCGGACTCTGGGTGCGTCTGCGCCTCGTTGAAAGTGACGTCTTCACCAAGGTCGTCAAGGCTGACAAGGTTGAGAAGCTTCCGCTCGCGGCCGTGTTCAAGTCCAACTGGCGCGAACTCATCCTCGGCACGTTCATCATGCTGGCCACCTACGTGCTGTTCTACCTGATGACCACCTTCACGCTGAGCTACGGTCGTGCCGCCACCGATGCCGAGGTCCCCGGACTCGGCTTCACCTACAACAGCTTCATTCTCATGATGATTCTCGGCGTGGTGTTCTTCGGAATCTTCACCCTCGCCTCCGGCCCCTGGGCGGATAAGCACGGACGTCGCAAGACGCTCATCATCGTGACCCTGTTCATCATCGTGTTCGGGTTCCTCTTCGTGCCGTTGCTCGGTGCCGGTGACCTCAGTGTGATGCTGTTCCTCATCGTGGGCTTCTCGCTCATGGGCATGACCTTCGGCCCGATGGGCGCGTTGCTGCCCGAGCTGTTCCCAACCAATGTGCGCTACACCGGCTCGGCGTTCGCTTACAACATGAGTTCCATTCTGGGTGCCGCAGTTGCCCCGTTCATCGCCGTCTGGCTCTGGACGATCGGCGAGGGCAGCCCGTTCTGGGTCGGCATCTACCTCTCGGTGATGGGTGTCATCACCCTGATCGCGTTGATTCTGAGCCGCGAAACCAGAGACCTCGACCTGCACCGCTAACGGTCTCGGCGCGCGAAAGCGGGTGAATGGGTCGCGCTACTCGAGCAACCATTCTCCCGCTCTCATGCGAGGGACTCCATCACCGACGTTTGTAGTAGTCCCGCCAGATCAGGCGGTGCACGGGAATCCAGCGCGGAATGTCCCGTAGCCCCGGGATCAGCGGCACGAGCATCAGCATCACGCTGAGCACCAGCATGACAAGCACGACCAGCAGGTCGGCATTCGGCGCGGAAGCGAACGGCTCAACCTGGTACCAGAACGAGAACAGCCACAGCCACGACTGGCCGGGAGTGTTTCCCGTCTCGTTCATCATGCCCCACTGCTCACCGGTCAGGTGCTGGCTGGCTGCGAGGTCGGGGAAATACGTGCCGTCGCCCAGGAAAAGGATGCTCCGCGTGTAGTCGAAGTTGTAGAACGTCTCCCTGGCCGTCAAGACCCCGTCGAGCGCGCCCTGTTGAGCCATGAGCAGCAGAGCATCCGTCATAGCCGGAACCGGACCGTAGTCGCCTGTTCCCACTTTCGCGGGATTATTGCCCGCGGCCGTGACCAGCGCGTCTGAATACGCCGCAGCCCAGTCGGTGCGCTTCGTGTCCGTGGCGCCGGTCCAAGTTTTCAACGCGGTCGGTGGGTTTGGGAGCGCCGAGAGCGGGTCGATCACGAAATCCTTCGCGGTATCGATCGGAATCTGCACTCCGGACCAGGTCTGAGGGTCGAACGCTCCAATCTTCTGGGTGGCGTCGGGGGTGTTGTTGTAGGGCGGTCCGTACCCGGCTGTTTCGCTGGTGCCCCCGAGTTCAGCGGTCGCGGTGGCGACAAAATCGGAGGGAGCAGCTACCGCCCAGGACTTGAGCGTGATGCTGGGGTCGTCGGGCGATCCGAGCACTGCGGACACCACAACGGTGACCAGACCGACGACGACCAGTGCGACGGTCAGCTCTTTGAACAGGTCGTATTCGCGCAGCGTGCCATGCCACGGTCGGCGGGCGAGGGCGTCGTCCGGGCGAATTTTCCTACGCGCCGATGTGGTCCTCATCGCTGTTCTTCTTTCGCTTCTGCTCCGGCCGGGTGAAGTTGGGCATCGCTCTCAGCCGCCTCCAGCGGAGGAACAACGCCGTGCACGCGCACGAGCAGCACGTGCAGAACGACCACGGCACCGACAGCAACGGGCAAGAGGATGATGTGCCACGTGAACATCTGCCCGACGTTGGCGACATTGAACCAGGCGCCGATCCCGGCCGAATTCAAGGCGTCCTTGCCCTCAAATGCGATCCACTGCGAGTCGAAGTTGGTTTGCAGAAGATAGCCGGTGAATCCCGTGACGATCGACACGAAAAAGGCCATCATGCCCGTGATCCAGGTGAGGGCCCGCCCGCCCCGCCAGGCAGCCATCCAGTACTTACCCCATAGGTGAACCACCATGGTCATGAAGAAGAGCTCCACGCTCCACAGGTGAACACTGTTGACGAAGTGTCCCAGCTCCGACACGTGGTACCAGGACGGGCCGTTCAATGCCAGGACCGCCCCGGAGGCCAGGATGAAGACGAGCGAGACCAGGGCGGCCATACCGAAGACGTAGATCCAGGATGTGACGTAGGAGGGCTGGTCTTCGGGGAGCAGCTTGTCCGGCGGGAGACGGTGCAGCAGCCAGCCCCGAGCTTTGCCTGTCCACGTGTGATGTTCCTCTATGCCGGGCGTGACCTGGGCAGCGGGAAGCCCGCCCAGAGCCGGCCGTTTCCTCCCGCCGGGAAAGGGCAGGACGAGGGCGATCAGGAACAGTAGGATCATTACGATGATCACAACGAGGTTTCCCAGCTGAATCTGCAGACTGCCCCAGCCGAGATAGATCCCGGGATCGTCAACACTGGCCACGGATACAACGAACTGGCTCATCTGAGGCTCCACTCCATTGAGCAGTCTTGCCGAATCTGGTCTGACAAAAGCTCTTCTTCGAAACACGCTAGACCAGCGCGTCCTCGTCGAGTAGGGACTTTTGGCACTATTTAGTCTGGTGTTTTTTGCGCTGGCGAGCGGGAAAGACTGGTCACGGACATCCGTTCGGAGCGGACTAACCGGCCTCGAGACGACGGCAAAAAACACGCCGGCTCCTCGACCAGCGATTCGCTGGTCGAAACCGCGAATCCGTTGGTTGAGGTGCGCTCTCTACGCGCGTGTCGAGACCAAGCGTCAGTCGAGGAACAGCGCCCGCAGACGACGCGTGGTGAGGACCAAACCGACCACGATCATCACGGCATAGTAGAGCACGTGCCAGAGCAGCCCAAGGTTGACCTGGCCGGTGGTCAGTGCCCGCACGAGCTCGACACCGTGCCAGAGCGGCAGCGCCTGGATCACGTACTGGATACCCTGCGGGTAGACGCTGAGCGGGTAGAACGTCGCCGAAAACAGAAACATCGGCAGCAACACGAAGTTGATCCAGTCCATCTGCTGAAAGGTCTTCATGTAGCTTGTGACCGCCATGCCCACGCTCGCAAAGCCGAACGCGATGAGCAGCACGGCGGGCAGGGCGAGCAACGCCCACCAGGACAGGTTGAGGCCGAGCGCCTGCATGACGAGCATGAATCCGGTCGCGTAGAGCAGTCCGCGCAGTAGGGCCAGGGAGATCTCGCCGAGTGCGACGTCGAGCGGGCCGAGCGAGGTGGACAGCATGCCCTCGTAAAGCTTGGCGAACTGCATCTTGAAGAACACGTTCCAGGTCGAGTCGTAGATCGCGCCGTTCATCGCGGCGACAGCGAGCAGGGCCGGGGCAATGAACGCTGCGTAGGGTACCTGGGTGCCGTCGGCGGTCTGCACCTGCCCGATCAGTGCCCCGAGGCCGAGGCCCATTGACAGCAGGTAGAAGATGGGCTCGACGAAGCCGCTCAGTACGACGAGGGAGTTAGTGCTGCGGGTCGCTCGCCAGCCGCGCGCCATGACACTGCGCGCGTTGCCAGCATAAAGGTGGCCGAACGCGCGCGGCGGGCGAGCGCCCGCCGCGATCGTCGACGGAGACAGCTGCGGCCCGGTCACTTGTTCAACCTGTCGGCCGTGAGGCGGCGGGCACAGATCCAGCCGACGGCCAGCAGCGCGGCGAGATAGAGCACGTGCACGAGGCTCAACCAGATCGGCTCCGGCATACCGTAGGCGAAGACTCGAGAGAGTTCGGTGCCGTGCCAGAGCGGCGAGATCCAGCCGATCCACTGCAGGTACGGTGGCAGCACATCGAGGGGAAAAAACGTGCCCGAGAACAGGGTCATCGGCAAAATGACGAAGCGTTGCACCATGGCGAGCTGTCCGGTGTCGTCTTTGAGGGTGGCCGTGTAGGCCATCACGAGCGCCCCGAAGGCCAGGCCGGTGAGCAGCGCCACGAGCACAGCGACGAACCCCAGTGGCCCCGGTACCGCCCCGAAGACCAGCATGAAGACGAAGAAGAGGGCACAGGTGAGCAGCATGCGCGCGGCGACCGAGATGACGATGCCGTTGATGATCTGGCCGGGCTGAATCGAGCTCGCATTCATGCCGAAGAAGGTGGGGTTCCACTTGAAGCCGAGCATGATCGGGTAGGTGAACTCTTCGGATGCCACCGCGATCGCACTGCTGGCGAGCAACGCCGGGGCGAGGAAGGAGAGGTAGCTCACCCCGTTGACGGCGTCGTCGCCGAGATTGCCATCGACGAGGCTTGCCAGGCCTACCCCCATCGCGTACAGGTAGACCAGCGGGCTGCCGATTGCTGTGAACAGCACGGTCTGGGCATACGACCGCATCACCCGAAATCGGTGTTCGGCCACATACCAGGAGCCGTAACGGCGGGTACGCGCGGCCTGCGCGACCGCCGCCGCGAGCGCATCAGAGCGGATGCCGTCGCTCGTGTTATCGGAAAGCGTGCTCATTCGATCAGGTTTCGGCCGGTGAGCCGCAGGAACACGTCTTCGAGGCTGGAGCGACGAACGAGGCTGGTGATCGGGTGGAGGCCGGCTGCGGTCATCCGCTCTAATTCATTCTCGCCGCTGTCGCTGTAGACCAGGATGCGGTCGGGCAGCACGTCGACCCGCTCGCCATAGCCCTCGATGCGGCCCGCGACCTCGGCGTTCTGGGTGGACCCGAACCGCACTTCGAGCACTTCGCGCGAGGAGTAGCGGCGAATGAGGTCGGCCGGGGAACCCTCGGCCATGATGCGCCCCTGGTCGACCACGACGAGGCGGTCGCAGAGCTGCTCGGCTTCGTCCATATAGTGGGTGGTGAGGAGTAGCGTCGTGCCCTGCTCTTTCAGGCGGAAGAGGCGGTCCCAGAGAATGTGGCGTGCCTGCGGGTCGAGGCCGGTGGTCGGTTCGTCGAGGAGCAGGATGCGCGGGTCGTTGATGAGGGCCCGGGCGATGGTGAGGCGACGCTTCATGCCGCCGGACAGGTCGTCGACCTTGGCGGAGGCCTTGTCGGCGAGCTGCGCGAACTCGAGCAGTTCGTCGGCCCGACGGGCCACCCGGGCGCGCGGCAGCCCGAAGTAGCGGCCGTAGACCAGTAGGTTCTCTCGCACCTTGAGTTCCATGTCGAGGTTGTTCTCCTGCGGAACGACACCGAGCTGGGAGCGAATCTTGGGACCATACCGATTGGGGTCGAGGCCGAGCACAGTCAGGTCGCCGCTCTTGCGGGTGGAGACCGCACCGATCATGCGCATCGTCGTGGATTTACCGGCGCCGTTGGGCCCGAGCAGCCCGAAGGACTCCCCCGGCGCAACCTCAAAGCTGATGCCGTCGACGGCGACGAAATCGCTTGCGTTCTTGACCGGATAACTTTTGACGAGATTCTGGGTGGCGATGACAGGCTCTGGCACAGTTCTAACCTAGACCGCACCGGTGACACTGGGGATTGTTCGCATCTTCGGCAGCTACGATTCTCTGGTGACTACCGCTACCCGTGTGCCCGAATCCGCTGCTGCATCCGCTTCCTCGAGCGCGGGGAAGACGCCGCGCGGCCGACGCGGCCGACCCGTTCCCGCCGGTCCCCGCGCCACGTTCAGCCAGTTATTGCCCTACCTGTTCGAGCACAAAAAGGTGCTCAGCGTCGTCATCGTTCTGAGCGTGCTGGGCGCCGCCGCGAGCCTGGCCCAGCCGCTGCTCGTCAGCCAGGTCATCACGATCGTGCAGGCGAATGACCCACTCGGGTCGCTCGTTGGTGTGCTGATTGCGCTCGTGGTCATTTCGGGCCTGATCAGCGGCTACCAGCACTATCTGCTGCAGCGCACCGGCGAGGGCGTCGTGCTCTCCAGCCGGCGCAAACTGGTCGGGCGACTGCTGCGACTGCCGATCAGCGAATTCGACGCCCGCCGCACCGGAGACCTCGTCTCCCGCGTCGGCAGCGACACCACCCTGCTGCGCGCGGTACTCACCCAGGGCTTGGTCGAAGCGATCGGCGGGTCGCTCACCTTCATCGGCGCACTCGTGGCGATGCTCATCATCGACCCGGTACTGCTCGGCCTGACCGTGCTCGTCATCGCAGTGTCGGTGGTCACCGTCATCCTGCTGTCCCGCCGCATTCGCACCGCCAGCACGGCCGCCCAGGTGAAGGTTGGCGACCTCGCGGCCAGCGTCGAACGCGCCATCAGCGCCATTCGCACCGTGCGCGCCGCCAATGCCACCGACCGTGAAGTCGCCGTGATCGAGGAAGACGCCCGCGGCGCTTGGCGCATGGGTATCAAGGTTGCCAAGATCAGCGCCCTCGTCGTACCGATCGCCGGCATCGCCATGCAGGTGTCGTTTCTCGTGGTGCTCGGCGTCGGCGGTTTTCGGGTCGCGAGCGACGCCATCACCATCGCCGACCTGGTCGCGTTCATTCTGTTTCTATTCATGATGATCATGCCGCTCGGACAGTTCTTCGGCGCGATCACCTCGGTCAACTCCGCGCTCGGCGCGCTCGGCCGTATCCAGGAGATCATCGACCTGCCCGCCGAGGATCAGTTCGACCGGGACATCGCCCCGCTCGCCATGACGGTCGGCGCCGCCAACGAAAAGGTGCGCCCCGAAGCCGCCGCGATCAGCTTCGAGAACGTGCACTTCGGCTATGCGGTCGCTCCGGTCGACGCTGATTCCAACGAAGCGGATGCTGCCGCCGCCGATATCGAGACCGCTCCCCCGTCAACAGACCCGCGGCCGGTGCTCAACGGCGTTTCTTTCGCCGCCCCGCGCGGACTGCGCACGGCGCTCGTCGGGCCGAGCGGCGCGGGCAAGAGCACCATCCTCGCCCTGATCGAGAGGTTCTACGACGTTTCGGACGGCACCGTGCGACTGGGCGGGCTGGACATCCGCTCGCTGGATCGCACCGCGCTGCGCGCCCAGATCGGCTACGTCGAACAGGACGCCCCGGTGCTCGCCGGGTCGCTGCGGGACAACCTCACTCTCGCGACCCCCGACGCCACCGACGAGGACTGCATCACCGTGCTGCACGCGGTCAACCTGGGCGAGGTACTCGACCGCGACCCGGCCGGACTCGGGGCTGCGGTCGGCGAATCGGGAGTGAAACTCTCCGGTGGCGAACGCCAGCGGCTCGCGATCGCGCGGGCGCTGCTCGCGGCGCCACCGATTCTGCTGCTCGACGAGTCCACCTCGAGCCTCGACGGCAAGAACGAGCAGATGATGCGGGAGGCCATCGACGCCGTCGCGGCCGACCGCACCCTGATCGTGATCGCGCACCGCCTGTCGACCGTGGTCGACAGCGACCAGATCGTGGTGCTCGACCACGGCCAGGTCGTCGGCGTCGGCACGCACTCCGAGCTCGTCGTCTCGACTCCTCTCTATCGCGACTTGGCGAAGCACCAGCTGCTGGTCTAGCCCGCCATGCCGGTATGTTTTACCGGTAAATATGCGATACGCCGCACAGATTGAAGCGCGATTACGGCGTGTCGCGAAATCTACCGGGGTTACATGCGCCGATAGCGCAGTGTCACGAGCTGAAACGGGCGCAGCTCCAGCGTCAGGGCGGCGTCATCGGCCTCGATGACGGCCGCCGAGATGACCGGGCGCTCCAGCAGGTCGGTCTCAACCACGGCGGCAGATTCGAATGAGCGGATGACGCGGGCCAGGGCCCGGGTACCGTGCGCCTCGTAGACCCGTACGATGACGTCGCCGCTGCCGTCTTCGGCGAGTTTCACCGCCTCGATCACGACGGCCGGGTTGTCGACAGTGAATAGCGGCTCCACTGGCGTGGAACCGACGCCGGTTAGGCTGCGGATCGGCAGATTCAGTCGATAGCCCTCATATACCGCGTCGGGAATACTCGCGCCCACGCGCAGAGCAACGCGTAGCTCGTGCCGCCCCTGGTCGGCGGTCGGATCGGGAAAAAGCGGCGCGCGCAGCAGGGAGAGCGACACGGTCGTGCCGATGCGGGGTGCGGCATCCGCTTCTGAAGCGAAGGCGGTGCGGGTGATCGAGTGCCCGTAGGTGGAATCGTTGGCGACGGCCACTCCGAAGCCGGGTTCGCCGACGTGCACCCAGCGGTGGGCGACGGTTTCGAAGCGGGCCGCATCCCACGAGGTGTTTGCATGCGTCGGACGGAATATATGGCCGAACTGAATTTCGGAGGCGGCCCGGTCAGCAGCGACGTCGAGCGCGAAGTTCAGCCTCAGCAGTTTCTGCCGCTCGTGCCAGTCAATGTTGAACGTGAGGTCGATGGCACTCGAGTCTTGCGCCAGGGTGACGTCTTGGGTGATAGTCGAGGCACCGAAGCGCCGCGTGACGCGAACGCCGACCTGACCGTGGGGCAGGTGGTCGAGCTGCTCCACCGTCTCGGCGTCGGTGAGCGTCTCGAACAGGCGTGCGTTGGGGGTATCGATGTCCCAGGCATCCCACTGGGTGGGGGTGTCGCGGTGCAGGGTGAGCAGGTTGGCCCTGGCTCCGGGCGGCACGACCTCGCGCTCGGCGTGGCGATCGTAGATCGAAGTGAAGAGACCGTCGGCGTCGATGGTCACGCGTACGTGCCGGTTCGACAGTACCCAGCCGGCGGGGGAGCGCGCGATCGTGGCGCCAAGAAAGGAATCCGCAACCTGCGTGACACCGCAGAGTGCGGGCACACCCTCCTGGGCGTAGGGCCCCGCGTTCAGCAGAATCGCGTCGTCGCCCGGTCCGCACAGCGCTCGAACGGATGCCTCGATCACCCCTTCGAGCACCCCCGCGACCCGCGCATACTCGCGTTCCGCCTGCTGGTGCACCCAGGCGATCGACGATCCCGGAAGAATGTCATGAAACTGTTGCAGCAACACCGTCTGCCACGCGTTTTCGAGTGCCGCGCGTGGATACTCCGCTCCTGACCGAATGAATGCCGTCGTCGCCCATAACTCGGCCTCCCGCAGTAGGTGTTCGCAGCGCCGGTTGCCCTGCTTGGTGCGGGCCTGCGAGGTGAGCGTGCCGCGGTGAAACTCCAGGTACAGCTCCCCCGACCAGACCGGTGGCGCCGCATATTCGGCCTCCGCCGCCTCGAAGAACCGCCGCGGACTCGACAGCTCGACCGTGGGTGATCCCTCAAGGGACGCGGTGCGGTGGGCGGCGGCGATCATCTCTTCGGTCGGTCCGCCGCCGCCGTCGCCCCAGCCGAACGGCACGAGCGAGGTGTTCGCGACACCCTTTTCGCTGTAGAGGCGTTCGGCCCTGGCCAGTTCGAGCCCGGAGAGCTGCGCGTTGTAGTCGGCGACCGGCGGAAAGTGTGTAAAAATGCGGCTGCCGTCGAGGCCCTCCCAGAGAAAGCTGTGGTGCGGAAACACGTTCGTGTCGTTCCAGGAGAGTTTTTGGGTGAGGAACCAGCGGCTGCCGGCGGCCTGCACAATCTGGGGCAGCGACGCCGAGTATCCGAACGAGTCCGGCAGCCAGACCTCGAGTGGTTCTACCCCGAACTCGCGCAGGAAAAACCCCTTGCCCGCCACGAACTGCCGCGCCAACGCCTCACCGCTGGGCATGTTCGTGTCGGATTCGACCCACATTCCGCCGGTCGGCACGAAGTTGCCGGCCGCGACGGCCCGCCGCACCCGCTCGAACAGCTCAGGGTAGCCGTCCTGCAGCCAGGCGTATTGCTGCGCCGACGAGGCGGCGAACACGAAATCGGGGTACCGGTCAATCAGGTCGAGCACGTTGGAGAAGGTGCGCGCGACCTTGCGCACCGTCTCCCGCACCGGCCACAGCCAGGCACTGTCGATGTGCGCGTGCCCGACAGCGTGCACCCGGTGCGCGCTGGCATTCGCCGGGCTCGCGAGCACGTCGGCGAGGGCGGCCCGACCAACCGCCGCCGTGCCGCCGACATCGTCGGGGTCGAGAAGGTCGAGGCAGCGTTCCAGCGCCCGCAGAATGTTCGCCCGTCGGGGCGAGGCGGCCGGCAGCTCGCGGCGCAGGCCGTCTAGCGCTACGACGTCCTGCAGAAGGTGCCAGGCCTGTGTGTCGCGCGCTGCGACATCCGCTTGCCGCAGGGTGTAGAGCGGCGTGGTGCCGGCGGTGGCGAGGTCGCCCAGCGGGGTGGGGGTGAAGCTGAAGTCGGCGGCGATATTGGGGTTGGCGGCCGCCTCGATGTACATATCGACAATTTCGCCGGTGACCGTGACGGCACGGTTCAGCGATTCGACGCCTTTGAGGAGTCGCCCGTCTGGGTTGTAGGCCGTGCCCTCGGCCTGAAACCCCGGCACGGCGACCGTGAACCCGAGGTCGACCACGACCTCGATGCGGGTTTCGGCCAGGCCAGCCCACTCCGGCGGCACCGTTCCCGTCAGGTGAAACCACACGGTGCCCCAGGGCCGCCCCCACGCCTCGCCCACGGCAAACGGCTCAAACGGATGCGAGACGGCCTCCGCAAACGAGACCGGCTCCCCCGGCGCCACCCAGGCCGTGACCGTGAGCGGCGCGGTAGCCCCATAGATCGCTGGCTGCAGCCGTTCGCGAACAAACCGATTCAGCCGGACCTCGACGAGTGCGCTGTCGTCATGCATGCTCGCATCCTACGACCATGGCTGTCGTCGAGCGAGGCGGCGTGCCGACGAGCATCCCTGTGGTGGGGCCCACCTTACGTCCCTGGGCCCAGTTTATAAACTGGGCCCAGGGACGGAGCCCAGGCCCCGTCCGCGGTGGGGAACGCGAAGCCGCCCCGCCACCAGGGGTGACGGGGCCGTTCACACTGCGAAAACTAGTCCTTGAGGTGGTAACGCACGCTCGCGAGCTCGGCGCGCAGTGCCGGCGGCACCTTGTCACCGAACTTGTCGAAGTATTCCTCGGTCAGGTCGCACTCGGCGAGCCAGCTGGTCTGGTCGATCGCGAAGAGCTGGTCGACGGCTTCCTTGGACAGGTCGAGACCGTCGAGGTTCAGGCCGTCCTCGGCCGGGAGCAGGCCGATTGGGGTGTCGACGGCGTCGACGGTGCCCTGAATACGGCGAATCATCCACTCGAGAACCCGCGAGTTCTCGCCGAATCCGGGCCAGATGAAGCCGCCATCGGGGCCCTTGCGGAACCAGTTCACCTGGAAGATCGCCGGGGCGTTGGTGCCGAGCTCCTTGCCGACCTTGAGCCAGTGACCCCAGTAGTCGGCCATGTTGTAGCCGCAGAACGGGAGCATCGCGAACGGGTCGCGGCGCAGCTCGCCGACGATGCCGTCAGCAGCGGCAGTCTTCTCGGACGAAATCGTCGCGCCCATGAACACGCCGTGCTTCCAGCTGCGGGCCTGTGCCACCAGCGGAACGTTGGTGGCGCGACGGCCGCCGAAGACGATGGCGTCGATCGGCACGCCGCCGGCAGCTTCCCAGTCGTCGGCGATCGACGGGCACTGGGCGGCCGCAACGGTGAAGCGGGAGTTCGGGTGGGCGGCGGTGCGGCCGGAGCCGGGCGTCCAGTCCTTGCCCTGCCAGTCGATCAGGTGCTCGGGAGCCTTGTCGGTGAGGCCTTCCCACCAGACGTCTCCGTCGTCGCGCAGGGCGACGTTGGTGAAGATGGTGTTGCCCCACATGGTGGAGACGGCGGTCGGGTTGGTGGTTTCACCGGTTCCGGGGGCGACTCCGAAGAAGCCGGCCTCTGGATTGATGGCCCAGAGACGGCCGTCTTCGCCCTGACGCAGCCAGGCGATGTCGTCGCCGATGGTCTCGACCGTCCAGCCGGGAATGGTCGGGCGCAGCATCGACAGGTTCGTCTTGCCACAGGCCGACGGGAACGCGGCGGCCACGTGGAACACGCCGCCCTCCGGCGAGATCAGCTTGATGAGCAGCATGTGCTCGGCCAGCCAGCCCTCGTCGCGGCCCATGACCGACGCGATACGCAGGGCGAAGGACTTCTTCGAGAGCAGGGCGTTTCCGCCGTAGCCGGAACCGTAGGACCAGACCTCGCGGGTGTCGGGGAACTGCACGATGTACTTGTCATCGTTGCAGGGCCATTCGACGTCGGGACGGGTGATGCCCGACGCGTCGACGAGCGGGTAGCCGACGCTGTGCACGGTGTGCACCCACGGGTCGCCAGCTTCGATCATGGTCAGTACGGTCTCGCCCATGCGGGTCATGATGCCCATGTTGAGCACGACGTAGGGGGAATCGGTGATCTCGACGCCGAGCTGCGAGATGGGGCCGCCGAGCGGGCCCATCGAGAACGGCACGATGTACATGGTGCGACCGCGCATACTGCCGGCGAAGACGCCGCGCAGTTCGGCGCGCATGGCCGACGGTTCGGCCCAGTTGTTGGTGGGGCCGGCATCCGCTTCATCGTTGGAGCAGATGAAAGTGCGGTTCTCGACGCGGGCAACGTCCTTCGGGTTGGTGCGGGCGAGGAAGCTGTTCGGGCGCCATTCCGGGTTGAGACGGATGAGCTGGCCTGAAGCAACGAGCAGTTTGGAGAGCTCGTTGGCCTCGCGCTTGGAACCGTCGCACCAGACGATGGCGTCGGGTTCGGTCAGGCGAGCAACCTCATCGACCCAAGCCTGCAGGTTGGGGTCGGTGCTGCCCGTACGCGACGGGTACGCATCCCCGTTGGTCTGGAGGGAAGAGTTGGTGAGAGTCATATTCTGGCCTTTCCGGTTGTTCGGGTAGGTGCAAATTTATGGAACGTCGGGCTGCGTTGCTTACTTGACGTTGCGTACGGCCATAATTTCGGCCACAAATTAAGGATGGTCCTCTCTGCAGACGAGAACCGGCGATATTGCCAGTTAAGAATGTTCATTCTTTAGATATTGTTAAGGAATGTCGCCTCAAGCTTCTGATCTGATCACCCTCGGCCATCGCATCCGCCATTTTCGAAGCGAACGCGGCCTCACGCTCGACCAACTCGGTGAGCGGGTCAGTCTCGCGGGCAGCCAGCTGTCACTGATCGAGAACGGCCGCCGGGAGCCGAAACTCTCGACGCTGCAGGAACTCGCGACCGCGCTGTCGGTCGACCTGGCCGAGCTGCTGCGCCGGGAAGCGCCGAACAATCGGGCGGCGCTCGAGATCGAACTCGACCGGGCGCAGAAGAATCCGCTCTACGGCGCGCTCGGCCTGCCGGTCGTGAAAGTGACCAAGGGGATGCCGCTGCCCGCGATCGAATCGCTGCTCGGCCTGCACCGCGAGCTGTCCCGCCGGGCCAGCGAGGCCATCGCCACCCCGGAGGAGGCCCGCCGCGCCAATACGGAATTGCGCGAGCGGATGCGCGAGCAGGGCAACTACCTGCCGGCCATCGAAGAGCTCGTGGAGGAACGGGTGCGCGCGAGCGGCCACATCTCCGGCGCGCTCACGCACCGCGAGGTGAGCGTTATGGCCGATCAGCTCGGTTTCAACCTGATCTACGTGAACGATCTGCCCAACTCCACCCGGTCGGTCACCGACCTCGCCAACGGCCGCATCTACCTGCCGCCGGCCTCGATTCCCGGCGGGCACGGACTGCGGTCGATGGCGTTGCAGGCGATGGGCCACCGGTTGCTCGGGCACGAACGGCCGGGCAGCTACGCCGAGTTCCTGTGGCAACGACTTGAGATCAACTATTTCGCGGCGGCGTGTTTGATGCCGCGCGAGGCATCCGTTGCCTTTCTTTCACATGCCAAGCAGGAGCGGGAGTTGGCCGTAGAAGACTTTCGCGACGCCTTCGGCGTTACCCACGAGGCGGCGGCGTTGCGACTGACCAACCTCGCCACGAGTCACCTCGACATGACGCTGCACTTTCTACGGGTCAACGGCGACGGCGCCCTGCAAAAAGGGTACGAAAACGACGACCTGCCGTTTCCGGTGGACGTCACCGGGTCGATCGAGGGCCAGTATGTCTGCAAGCAGTGGAGCGCCCGCAGCGCCTTCACCCACACCAACCGCACCACCGAGTTCTACCAGTACACCGACACCCCGGCCGGCACGTTCTGGTCAGCGACCCAGACCGGGTCAACGGATGCCGGTGAATTCTCGATCAGCGTCGGCGTTCCGTTCGCGCAGGCCAAGTGGTTTCGCGGGCGCGAGACCACCCAACGCACGGTGTCACGCTGTCCAGACGAGTCATGCTGCCGCCGCCCCAACTCGGATGCCGCCGCGCGCTGGGCCGGCCGGGCCTGGCCGAGCGCCCGGCTGCACGCGCACGTTCTGTCGCCGTTGCCGTCCGGCACGTTTCCGGGTGTCGACGACTCCGAGGTGTACGCGTTTCTGGAGGCGCACGCCGCGGAGTAACGGGACCATATAGTTTGAAGCAGGTAGTTGACCGCTTAGAGTTCACAGGAGAACCGCATGCGCCTGATTGGCGAGTAGGGCTTGTGGGTAGCGCCAGTCCGGCGACTTGGTAGCGCGATTCCGGGTACACGGTAGCGCTGGCCGGGGTGAACTGCTCTGCTGTGAGGGGGCCACGCATCAGGCGTGGTCCTTTT